>NZ_JAMYMV010000039.1:0-63164 GCF_040318715.1 Mesorhizobium sp. M1050
CCAGTATCCGGCACTGATCTTCTTCACTCCAACGACGACGACGCTCCGGCCCGGTCAATAATGTCACATGGCTCATGCTGTGCTGTTAACTTCGCTCGTAAGGACGACCTTAAGAGCGCAGCCTCGCTACCGTGCCATGCTCGCGCAAGGCGGCCCTCGCCGGAGGCGTACCATTCACCTCACGTTGACCTGGTTCCTTTACCGGTATTTTTGCCACCCGTGTACCGCTCGCCACCGGACCGAGCCATGACGGCGCGACGAGCTTTCCGGTGCAACCTCAATTTGAAGTGCGGGCGGTTCATCTGGATCGCTGCGATTGGTATACGTGGGCCCTATCGCAACCCCCATCTCCTCGCCCGGATATTTGTCAACTTGCCATTCCTTCATTGTGAGACTACTCACGACTACGAAGCGTGCCTCGGATGTCGGAGCGAGTTCTCGGGCGCGCCTAGCGGGCCAACGCTGTAGCGAGGTGCCGGTGTCAAGGATCGGCACTATCAACCAGTCAGGCCGAAACTCGTCGAGCAGCCTGTGCACCACACCCATCATCATGTCCTGGCAGATTAGGACTATGCACCGGCCGAGCCCATCCAAGTCTGCGACGGTAATAGAACTTGACCACGATATCCGCTCCATCAACCGAACCATGCCCTCGGCACCATCGATTTTGAGTCCCTTAGAGGTCTCCTCGAGCATGGCATATGCGGAAACCTTTTGATGCTGCCATAGCGTCGCTCCGTTCCCGTTTAGCATAGTTGCCTGATTGAACGGCTGCCCACCTTTGGCCGGGTTCCCAGGAACCAAGCCTGAACCTGATACAAGCAGACGTGGACGGCTGCCGCTCATTGCGGATAAGCCAGCTGCAATGCGTGTGATGTCTGCGGCGTCAACGGTGAGCTCTGGGGCAACAAAGATGTCGCTATCCGCGCAGTCGTGGACTGCGTTAAGAAAGCGCTTTGCAGCATCAAATGCTGCGCCCTTCAACACGTCGATAAACGTAGTTGCTCCGTCCGTTGTGACGCTAGCGACCAGGTCTCCGCCGACTTCTGCTAACGGGACAAAGCTGACAACTTCACTCGCCGCTCGGTCGCTGCGATGTGGCACGCCGCGATCGGCAGACTGATCGACAACCTTAATGCTCATTTGGAGTTGTCGACCGTCCTCGATAAACGCCGACAAGTCGATAACCTTGAGGGCTGCGAACTGGTCGCCGAGCACGAAGGTCGATTCCTCGAATGGGAGTTTGGGGCTACGAGCGAACGGTCCCCGCGCGATCAGCGACAGTTGTGCGTCGCTTGCGAAGGTACCGTATATTGTGCGCCGTTCACGGACATCGTCGAGCCAAACTGGCAGTGGCTTCAACCTTATGGTGGGCACAATCGTTCGAGGATGCACCGCCAGCATCACCTCGTCGATCGCCCGCATGGCAGTTAGCGCGACGCTCGCACGTTCCCTGCGCGCACGCCAATGCGTGCTCTCATCCCAATGGCCCTCAAGGGCATCGCAGAAGGCTTCAATGCATTTCGCAGCGTCGCCGATTGCAAGCGCTGCGGCCAGAGCGGTACTCAGCGTTGGTGGTACATCAACTGCGCTGGAAAGCCGCTCCCGCTCCATCGCATTCAAATAGCGCCACAACGCCAGGAAAAGGTGCGCGGGATCACCTATACCGCGCCAGGCGCGGGGGTGGGTCATGTGATTGGTCGATGCGGCCGTTGCCGCGAAAATTCAATTCGCTTTTGCAGCGAAGCAATCGCCCTGTTGGAAGCGCCAGCAACAGCTAGCGTCTCGCTAAGCGAGGAATACGCCGCGATAATCTTGCCGAAACTGGCTGCAGCACGGTCACTTGCGCCTGCTCTGGTCCTCGAAAATCTATGCAGTTGTTGCTCGGCTCCTTCCGCTATCGCGGCCAGCGCTTCGGAGCGTCGCGGCTCATCGGAGCCCATCGCGACGGCTAGTTGCTCTAACTCCTTCGCAAATAAGATGGCATCCCCACCACTAACTACGCCGCTCCGGAGCGGAAACAACCGCGTCTCCTTCTCGCGCGCGAATGCCGCGATCGCGAAGGCGACGCTCTGCACCTCGGCGTCGGGTCCGTTAACGACTATTGCGCATGCACGAGCGAATTGTTTTGCGTCCCGCAGCACGCTGGACCGGGAGAGCCGAGCAGCCGACAATACGTGCTCGACTGCCTCCGGGCTACCTTCCAGTGAAATGGCAAGGCCGAGGTGCGCCTCGGCCAAGAGTCTACGGCCTCGAGGGCTGGCAGGCCTCTCCAATAAATCGAGCACGCGCCGCCATTGCTCGACGGCACTACCGAGAGACGGCTCCCGAGCGAAGGCTTCAGCGCGATACGCAGCGATATCGGCTTGTTCGAGCGCAGCCCTTTCAATTTCCTCCGGCTGGATCGGACCCGCTATCTGGTTGAGTAGGCTTTCAGCGTCTCTTAGTTCGACCTCGCTCTGTTCGAACGAATTATCTGGGCGGGATCGCACATTCTGCACGCGCAAATGTGCCCGCTGGATGACGATGCTCGGCGATTGGTGACCGGCCGCGAGAATCGCGTCGCGCTCGATGTTCCCCTTATCGTTTGTCCGAGCGCTAAAGCCGCCCCACCGAACGTCGTAATTGTCGAGCGCATCGACCAGCATGACTCGCCAGTCGCCTTCGCCAATCTCGTGCAGTTGGCGAAGCAGTAGGAGTGCCTTCTCCGCCAAGACGGGCCTCTCTCTTTCTGTTTCATCATCCGTAAACCAGTCCGACACATCAAATGCCGCCGAGACCAAAGCCTCGACATAATCGGCATCGAGCTCACGGCTGGGATCGGCGTCCAGCGCGCCGTCGAGAAATCGCTCCAGCTCCTCATAGGCGCGATCCGGGTCGGCGGTTTCGAGCGTGTTTAGATAGTCGACCGTTGTCATCCGCGGTTGGAGCCGCCGTCGTACGGATTCGATCCAAGCAGGCTCGACCCGCGGCGCGTCGAATGCCACGTTGGTTAACTCCTGCGTCATGCGCAAATATTCGAAGGTTAGGGGGTCGGCTGTGGCGCTGGCGGCTGCGAAGGGCGCTAGCGTCTCATAGAAAGGAATGTTGGGGGCAGCCGCGATCGAAAGCTTCGCCATATCATACTCGATCCGCTGTGGGTCGAGACCTGCATTGCGTATCTCGCGGTGTGCGCGCGCACGCGCGTCCGCTTCCTCGGTTGGCCGATCCTTCGACACACGCATCGGCGAAAGACGGATTTTGACCTCATCGCCACGCGCGGCGCGGATTGAGGCTGCGATATCGGCGACCCCCTCAGTATTCTGTCGATTGAGCACGAAGCAGAGGACAACTTCGTCGGGCATTTGCATCGTGCAGATGCCGGCTACATCTGCGAGGCCGGTGCGACTGTCGATGAGGATCATGTCATAGTTTCGCCGCGCCCAGGTTCGCAGCGAGTCGAGCATTGCCCCGCCCGCGAACTCTGCGAAGAAACTCGGCCAATGGAAACGGGCCAAAGCCTCGGGATAAGGCAGAGGATCCAATTCACCGACCATTGCCGACCCAGCGCCAATGATATCGAGCTTGCCGCCCTTAGGAAGTCTTGCGGTCGGCAGTAGTGGGCGGACGCATTCTTTGAATGGGGCGCCTGACGCGAACAGTTTGAAGATTTCCGAAACCTGGTCGGATTTGGCAGCGCTTAGCAGCCCATCTCGCCATTTGGTGAACAGGTTGAGCACTCCGTGCGCCTTGCGAATATTACCGGACGCCTCGTGCTCAGTAACGCCCCGGAAATAGACTGCAAGTCCCGGTGCCTCGAGGTCCCAATCCATCAGCAGCACGCGCTTGCCTGCCAGTGCAGCTATAAAGCCGACATTGGCGACTGCCATGGTTCGCCCGACGCCGCCTTTGTAAGAGAAAAAGGTCGAGATTTTGCCCGTAGGCCGGGCCCTGCGAGCCATTACGCGACCTTGTGGCGGGACGTCGTCGACCGCCGCACGAAAAGCGGTGTCTCCTGCATATGCAGCTTGAGCGTCTCGCGCTCTTTGTCAATCGCCTGGCGCACGTCTGGCACCTTGACCACCGGGACCGCCTCCCGAGTCGGCGCGAGACCGAGCATCTCAACGGTCGCCGCTGCTGCGGGAGTAAGCATGTTGACCACGACATTGCCTTGCTTGCGTGAGGCGACGATGCCGAGTGCGCGCAGCACGGCGAGCTTGCGGCTGACCGTCTCAAGCCGCGTACCGACCTTCTCTCGTATCGCCGACACGCTGAGCGGCTCGGTGAAGATCGCCTGGACATAGGGAAGGTACCTATTGTCGCGGATATGATCGACAAACCGGCTGTCCGCTCGTGTGTCGGCTATGCGCGCCGCGATCAGCTGCGCGAATGCGAGCTTGCCGAGCGCATAGCTCTCGGCCAAATCGCCGCCAGCTTCACCGCGCGATGCCGCCTGAACCGAAGGCGAAGCGGCGGCCGCTGCGTCGCGGTAGAAGTTTTCAAGCAGCTCAGCTGCAACCTGGACGCTCGCGGCGTCTTGCGCCTCGATCGCGGTTCGCAGACGATCGGCAATTGCGGCGAACGTCGAAGGCGCAAGCTGTGATCCCTCCGCCATCGCCTTAAGCGCCGCGTCGACGACTGGCCAATCTGATTTCTGCTTGATCTGGGTGGTGCTCACGATGCTGAACCTAGCCATCCTACCTCGACCAATCAAGTAGCAATCAAAAACAAACTTTGTGTTACCTTCGGTCCTCGCCGCGCGAAAAAACATTGCCATTGAGGGAGGCAGATCGGTCCGCGCGCGAGGCTCGCAAATTCTTATCGAGGTATGCAGGTTTATCACGACGCACCGATTTTCGGGGGGTGCCACCCCGCCACCCCCCTCTAGCCAGCGCCGCGCCTTGCCCCTTGCCCTCGAGGGTTGCAAGAGATCACGTTTATTCTGACAAATTTCCGTCGACACCGGTCATAGAACGTATAGTCTCGGCCATCTCAAAATACATACCGGCGTATTACTTTTCCTCGCAGGCGGTGGATGCGTGACCACGAAGTCACCGAGCGTTGGGCCGCGGCTGGACCCCTTGCCTATAAGCCGTGACTTATGCAATATTCGCCAGTTCGCCCAAGCGAGGCGCGGCATGCTGGCAAGAACTCCCTTCACTGAAGTCGAGATCGAGGGTATCGGCACCTATCGGCTGCCAAACCAATGGCAGGGGCATCGCCTCAAGCGCCTCCGCGGCGATCAGCGGCATACGGCCGTTCTGGCGCTCGGCTGCGGGATGACTGACCGGCAGTTCAACCATCTGCCGGCGGAAAAACAGCAAGAGGTGCACCGCGCCTACCTGACGCTCATGTCGCCGAGCAATGTCACGCCGCTGGCGAATCCTGCGCCGGCCGAGACTCGAGTGCCCCGCGGCGCATGACCAGAAGATGGCGATCGGCCGCTGGTTACTCCGCAACAAGACCTCTCTGCCCCATGGGCATTTCGGGCCATGGCTGGACGAGCAGGAAGGGCTTTCCCGGCACATGGCTTCGCAATGCATGGCGCTGGCCAAAGCTGCAGAGCGCGCCGGCTAGGGCCAACGCGGGACGAGGCACGGAATTTGCGACTGCACCACCGTATCGGGAAAGAGCAATCAAATGATGCGTCAAGATGGAACAACAGTACGGGAAGCAGCAACACGCCGCGTGCCAGAATGGCGCCTCAAAAAGAGAACGTTTGAGGTTCCGTACCTCATGAAGCTCGGCAACTTGGGCCGCCAGGAAGCGCTGGATCTGATCGCCAGGCATAGTGGGGACAGAGACGAAATCACGGCCGAGCTGTTTTTGCAGAGAGGTCGATCACGCGTGCGCTTGGACACGCGAGGCGCTTCGGCGGTGTAGGACAGCGGCCGGCAAGAACGCCGCTGGCGAGCTTCCCGTGTGCGGTCTACGATTTGATGCTGGGGGAACGCGGTTTCATCATCACGCGCAGTTGCATCTGCTCGATTGTAGCGACGATGGCCGCGGCAATGGCTTCCGCCTCGTGGATGATCTCCGGACCATACAGCCCATTCACCATCTCTTCGCTGGGCAGCACGCCGGGCGGGCAGTGCTCCTCGATTGTGCGTCGGATCAGGGTCAACGCTGCCCGGCATTCGTCGGCTTCGATCTTCATTACCTTTCAAACATGCAATTCGTCTAAAAAGTTCCGGAACTATTTAAGCCCACGCTAATTGAATCGCGGCCTTTGCGAGTCATTGCATGCGTTTGAAATTCGTCGCGCCGTTGATGCCGACCTTAGTGGAGAAGCCTCCGGAGGGCGAAGGTGGGATTCACGACGTGAAGTTCGACGGGTACCGGTCACAGCTTATCATCGATGAGGACGGCACGAGGATCTACACGCGCAACGGCCACGACTGGACGTCGAAATATCGCGACCTGGTGAAAGAGGCCAGGAGCCTTGCCGCCGAAAGCGCCATCATCGACGGCGAGATCATCGTGCTGAACGAGGCGGGCCTGTCGGACTTTGGCGAATTGCGCAAGGCGATCACCCGTCGGCAGCATGACCTCTATTTCGTCGCCTTCGATCTGCTCCACCTCAACGGCCACGATCTGCGCGACATGGCGCTGGAGGATCGCCGCGATATCCTGGCCAGCATGATTGAGTCGGGCGGGCGTATTCAGTTCAGTGGGTCGCTGCCGGGCGAAGCCAAAGCGATCTTCCATGGTTTCGAAGCGCAAGGGTAGCAAATACCGAAGCGGCACTTCGACGGCATGGTTGAAGACGAAGGCCTTCACGATCGACGAATACGAGCTGCTCGGCGTTGAACGTGAGGCTGGCAAGCCGGCCTTCGCTCTGATGGCCGAGCGCGGCACAGGGCGCTATGTCGGCAGCGCCTTTATCACCTTGAACCGGGAACTGCGCGAGCGGCTATGGAAACGCGTCCAGGAGCACCCGGGGACGGCGCCCAAGTGCATGAAGCGGCCGGCGACGCAGTGGGTCAAGCCCGGCCTGATCGGCCGCGTGAAGCATCTCCGCGGCGAGGAAGACCTACGGCATGCCTCGCTACAAGATTTCAGGGAAGAATGAGCGAGTGCCCTTGCCTGGGTCAGAGGACGAGGATTATGTTCCTCTTGTTGCGGCGACCCATTCAACGGAGTTCGCCGATGGCCAGAGCAAAACCTTCCAAGCAGTTATCGCAGGCTGAAATCGAGTGCTTCCTGGTGGCAGCGGAAGCGCTGCACAAGAGCATCATCAAGCCGTTTATATCCCCACATTGCGACCACTACCGCTCAACGCGCGGGCTTGCATGAGGAACTGTTGAAAACAGTGCGGGATGTGACCGGCAAGGAAGTCGAGTTCATCAAGTGGAACACCACCGGATCGGTGCGGCCTCCCACGGCTGGGTAGGCGCCAAAAAAGCCCCACCGGGCTTGGTGTCGCCGTGGTGGGGCTCGCCTCTCTCGAGGTCTTGAGGCTCAACGGCTTTCACCGCGAGCGATCGGCCTCAATATTGGGGTTCGCGGGTTAATGCCAATTTACTGAAAGCCGAGCCCGCAAAGAATTCCTTGCTTCACGCGCTCGAAATCGTCGTCAGATACCTTGGTCGTCAGATGCTTGCGTTTGCTGTCGTTGTCGCGGCCGGTTCGAAACAAATCTAGCCGATCGAATGAGACCGTGGCCACCATATCGCACTTCACCCAAGCGACTACCGAATTCAAACGGCGCCGTTAAGGTTCAGCGAAGTCCAGCCGCACCACATACCGAACGTCTCGAGCCGGAGCCGTCAACGATTTCGGGACAACGCAGCACAGGCCGTCGCGATAGGGCAATCGAGGAGAAACTATGATCGCTGGTCGCCGCTTCACCATCTCAGGTTCCCGGAACCCGCCCGTAGCATAGTGACAAAGCACGAGAGTTTTTGGACCCAAAGGGTATCGAATCGGCATATTTCAGACGATCTGGGAGGATTGAGCCTAAGATCAAGCAAGAACGGCTGAGTTCCCGGTTTCCACAGGGCCAATTGCTCAAAACGCAAGCCGGTGCCCGACCGGCTGTTAGCCGCCACCGTCCTGGCCACCCTTCCTCAACCTCCCGGCGCCGCCGCCATTCTCGGGGATGAACTCGACGCCGGCCACCAGCGGTCCACCGCGTGCCCCACGCGACGGACCTATGATGGGAGCGGCTATATCCTGAAGGAATCGACCGCTAGTAGTTATATTTGTGAACCGCGTGATCGCGTTAGCCTATGGTGTGATCACGGAAGTGGCGTCGCCGCCGCCTCAACTGGCACTGCCACGGAGACCACCAAGGCAAAGATTGTCGCTGCCTATGCGGTGCACAATGTCGAAATCACTAATGGCGAAGGCACTGGGGCTAGGCTGCGGAAGTCGCCGACGCCTACCACTCAGTTACCCGACGGCGAAGCCGGGATCATCGAAAACAGCGAGATGTAGGAGAACGGCAAGCGGCGGTCGGCGTTCCGTTAGCTTGCGCTAAAATAAAACGGAGCTATCCTTCATGGCCAATGTTCCCTTCAGACTAGGAGGAACTGCAATGGCAGACGACAAGAGTATGGGCGGCAGCCGTGATCGTGACCGAGTGTCAGCAGAAGAGGACTCTGAAGTCCGCCATTTTGCCAACAAAGTTGGCCTGACGGTGCAGCAGATACGCGCTCTCATCAGACAGCATGGCAATGATCGCAAGACGCTTGAACATGAGGCCGGAAAGCTTCGAGAATGACCTGCTCCGCGATGAACTCTCGTACCTAACGTATCGACAGGCCGAACTTGTCTGCGAAACAGCCTACCTCATATTCTTGATATCCAGATACGCGATCGCGGGAAGCGGGCTTGCTCTTGTCGTCGGCCACAAGAATAGGACAGCGCTTGCCGAGGTCATCGGGATCAGCAATGTAATCCTACGTTGCGGCGACCTTCAATGGAAATCGCCATGCCCAAAAGACCCTCGCCGACACCCTGGCCGCTCGCGAAACCGTCTACGTGAATTGCGGGCATCCCATGTGCTGCAAGTCGACTAGGCTCGACGTCGCGGCGATGATCGATCGCCTCGGGCCTGATCACGGTCCCATGCATCAGGATCTGGTCGAGCTCATTTTCTGTTCAGATTGCAAGGCGGCGGCCGCGATAACCGGCCGGTGTTCTTTACCTTCGAGCCCGACTGTCAACGTATTCAGTGGGAGGGCAATCGCGAAACCTAGCTCGAAAATTTTCCATTCTGTTGCAAAAATAACGCGGACTCTTGGCGAGCAACTGCGCAAAGCTAGAAGCTGGTGATTTGGGGACGACGGCATGAAACTTGCGCTCATCTGTTCCGCTGTATTCCTGGCAGCCTCTTCTCCGGTATTGGCGGCCGATCTCGTTGAGCCGGTGGCTGCCATGCCGTACTCATGGACCGGCTTCTATGTCGGTGCACAGGTCGGAGGCGGCTGGAATGACAGCCGTTGGTCGCCAGCAGGTACTCCGGGCTTCGCTTCCTTTAATACAAACGGGTCTGGGGTCGTGTACGGCGGCCAGATCGGCTACAATTATCAGATCAACCAATTCGTCATCGGCATCGAGGGCGACTTCGCAGGCTCGTCTGTAAAGGGCGACGATCAATGTTCGACCGCCGTAGGTACAACCTGCGAGACCAAGCAGGACTATCTGGGTTCGGTGCGCGGACGCCTCGGCTACGCGGTTGACCGTTTCCTGATCTACGGCGATGCCGGTGTTGCCTTCACGAAATACAAATTCGCGGAGACCGATTTTCCGCAGTCGTTTGGTGGCGGGAGCAGGGTTGGCTGGACGGCAGGGCTCGGCGCTGAATATGCTTTCACCGACCATTGGACCGCTGGCGTTGAATGGAACTATTACGATTTCGGCTCGAAGGATGGCGCGAGCAGCCTAAGTCCGGCATTCGCAATCAAAGCTCGCGAGACCGAGAATACTGTCGTCGCCAGGATCAACTACAAATTTTGAAGAGAGCCGGGGTAAAGAAGCCCGTGCGCCTCAGGCAGCAAGCGGCGCCGTGGAAAACGCGGCGATGATCGCCTCGAGCGACACGTTCAGTGCGTTGGAAAAAGTCCTGCCCTTCTGCCAAATCGCAACGTAGTGATAGAGCGCAGACGGTTCCACCGGTTTTGCCTCGAGGTGAAACGCCGCGTATTCACGCGCAATGATCTCATTGGTTATCGAAATGCCCAGGCCGGCCGAAACGTATCCGGCTTCGTGACCGTTGCAATCGAATTCCACCAGTATGTCTGGCTCAACGCCGGCGAAGCGCAAGGCATTAAAGTTCATTTGGTGGGCCGCGAACTGGGGATCGATATCGACGATCGTTTCGCCTGCCAGGTCTTGCGCCTCGATACAGGTCTGTTTTGAAAAGCGGTGCTCGGGATGAAAGATGCATACGTTGCGAGCTGACCCAAGGGGCGCCCATTCAAACAGACTTGGGTCCAGCGGCAATCTCGAGATTCCGAGATCCGCGCGCCCAGTCAGGATGTGCTCGCCGATCTGCTCGTAGCTGCCCGAAATCGAGCGGACATTCGAAGCGGTCTTTGAGTGGATGATCGCCACGACCTTGGGCAAGGTCACGAAACCGAAAACGGAGGGGGCGGCAATTGCAATCCTCTGCTTTTCCTCGTTCTTCATTGCGAAGATCGACGCTTCCAGCCGATCCAGAGACGTCAGGGCAAGTTCTACGTTTCGCAGGAGTTCCCAGGCTTCCTGCAAGGGGACGATGCGGTTGGCTGATCTCTTGAACAGTGTGATGCCGAGCGTGGCCTCGAGTTGCTTCACATGTTGACTGACGGCCGGCTGGCTTATCCCGAGCGCAACCGCTGCTCGCCGTGTCGAACCGGCCCGCAACACTTCCCGGAAGACCTTCAACTGACGGAGCTTCAGGTCGCTCTGCAGCAACTCCATTCCCTGCGCTCCTTTCCCTGACAACGCCACCCGGCAAGCAGATGGCGCCAACCTGGGGAGCAACGAACCGCCTCAGTATATAACGGTTCGTTATAGATAAAATAATAAAAATTATAGATTGAGTGTGTAATTCCAAACGCTAGAATTAGCCAATATCTCGAATTAACTTGAGATTACAAATATAACAATTCGCAACCTTGGGTTATACGGCTTGGTCTTGGCGATAAAGACCGGCGTATTCTGCGGTAATTGCGAGTCGAGGAAAGCGCCCCATGGGTGGTTTTACTAATCAGTTTATTGTCGCACTCACCGTGACCATCAGCCTGGCCCTTGTCAGCGGCTGCCTGGGTACGGCATTTGGCCTGTTTTTGGCCATTTCGAAGGGCACGGCACAACCGCGGCTCAACGGTGTCGTGACGGCCTACACGACAGTTGTCCGTGGTGTACCAGAACTTCTCATTATCCTGCTCATCTACTTCGGCGGAACGACGCTCGCCAGCAAGGTCGCCGGCCACTATGTGGAGGTGAACGCATTCACCGCAGGGGTTATCGCACTCTCGGTCGTCTTCAGCGGTTATGCGACCGAAGTGTTTCGCGGCGCGATTGCGGCAGTGCCGGCGGGTCAAAGAGAAGCGGCAAAGTCGCTTGGACTGAACGCCTGGCAGCGCTGGATGTTCGTCATCGGACCTCAGATGCTGCGGTTGGCGCTGCCTGCCTATGGCAATCTCTGGATTTCGCTCTTCAAGGATACCGCTTTGGTCTCGATCGTCGGCCTGACGGATATCATGCGCGTTGCGTATCTGGGGGCCGGATCCTTGCGCGCACCATTGACCTTCTACCTTGCGGCCTCCGCTCTCTACCTCTCGCTGACCACCGTCACGCTGCTGTCGATCCGGCTGGCTGAGCGGCGCTATCCGGCACTCGGCCGGTAGGAGGGAGCGAACCATGAACCTCGGCTTAATGCTTGACGCAATGGTGGTCCTGCCTTCGGGTGTCGGCCTCACATTGACCCTGACGGTCCTGTCGCTGACGGCCGGGTTCCTTCTGTCCGTGCCGCTGGCCTTCATGCGCGCATTTGGACGTCCCGGCCTCTCGCTCGCGGTGCTCGCATACACCTATGTCATTCGCGGCACGCCGATGCTCGTTCAGCTCTTCTTGCTCTATTACGGCCTCGCTCAGATCGAGGCGGTGCGGGCCAGCATCTTCTGGGTGATCCTGCGCGACCCCTTCTGGTGTGCCCTTCTGGCATTTTCGCTGAACAGCGCGGCACACACCACCGAGATCCTGTGCCGTGGTCTCCAGTCCGTGCCTAAGGGTGTCACAGAGGCGGCCACGTCTCTCGGCTTGAAACGCTTCCAGATCGCTCGCCTGGTCACCTTCCCGATCGCTTTCAGGATATCGCTCCCGGCCTACGGCAACGAGATCGTCGGGATGATCAAGGGCTCGTCGCTCGCGAGCACCGTAACGCTGCTCGAGATCACCGGCATGGCGAGACAGATGGTGTCGACCACGTTCGCGCCGTACGAGATCTTCATCGTCGCCGGAGCGATCTACCTATCGCTCACCTCGATCGCGGTGAAAGCGATCCAGTTGCTGGAGCGATGGCTGTCGACCGACGGCCATCCAGTGCGCCGACGAAAGGCGCGATTGCGCCCCGCCCTACCTGACCCAGAGATCACGACGCCCCTGCCCTGACGCCGCAGGTTCTGGGCTCCCCTTTCCATCCAAACCAACGAAGAGGTGCATCATGCGCATACCACTGGCTATTGCTGTTTCTGTCGCATCCCTGATGTCGGCATTCCCCGCGGGCGCGCAAAGCGAGCGCGTCATATCGATTGCCACTGAAGGCGCCTCGCCGCCCTGGGACGGCACCGACGCGAACGGTCAACTTTACGGTTACGATATCGATGTCGGACAGGAGCTGTGCCGTCGCATTGAGATCAAATGTACCTTCGTCCCGCAGGATTGGGACGGGATCATCCCGGCACTGCTTGTCGGCAAGTTCGACGTCATCATGTCCGGCATGGCGATCACGGAAAAACGCAAGCAGTCGATCGCGTTCTCGATCCCCTACGCCACCGGCTTCAATCAGTTCGTGGTGCGCAAAGACCTGGGTCTCGACGCCGGTGACACCAAGGAAAAGGTCAACCTCTCGACCATCGGGGACAAGGAGAAGGCGACCATCGAACGCCTCAGATCGACACTCGCCGGCAGAGCGATCGGCGCCCTGCGCTCGTCGAATTCGGAAGCAGTCGTGAAGGAAATCCTCGGCGATGTCGTGACCGTCCGCAGCTATGACAGCCTGGACAATATGAAGCTCGATCTTGCCGCGGGTCGCATCGACGGCGGCCTCGCCGATTATTTCACCTGGCGGGATTTTCTGGAGACACCTTCCGGTTCGGATGCGGTGTTTTTCGGGCCGGAATTGAAGGGTGGGCTCTGGGGGCCGGGCGTCGGCGCCGGTCTGCGCAAAGACGATACCGAGTTGCTCGCCAAATTCAACGCGGCAATCGAAGCGGCTACCAAGGATGGGACGATCAAGGCGCTGAGCCTGAAATGGTTCAAGAGCGATATCTCACCGGCGCTTTCGCAATAGCGGCAACCGACTTCGACATTGACGTGGGGGGGGCCGACGCGCCAGCGCCCTCCCCTCCTTCAAGGCGAGCTCCATGAAAGACCAGTTCTGCGCGGTCGTTACCGGCCAATCCCTAATCAAGCACGACATCCGCGACGTCAAAGACGAACGCTTCATCGCGGTTACGGACTTCCTGCGCCAAGGCGATGTCGTCTTCACCAACTTCGAATCGACTATCCTCGGCAAGCACGGCGGGTGGCCGACCAAGGGCAAGTACTTCGGATATTCCAGGGCTGAGGTGCTCGACGCATTGCAGGCCATCGGTTTCAATGCGCTTGCGCTCGCAAACAACCACGCCTTCGATCTCGGCGCCGGCGGCATCCTCTCGACGCTGGAGGAGGTGGAAGCGCGGGGCTTCCTGCATGCCGGCATCGGGGCCGACGAGACTGACGCCAGGAAACCGGGCCGCCGCAGGCTGGGCGCGCGCGAGGTCGCGCTTCTTGCGATGGATGCAGGCCCCGGCCCGACCAACATGTATGCCGAAGACCGCACGGCCTTCCGACCGGCTCGGCCCGGCGTCAATCATCTGAACACCGTTCGCAAGATGGGGGTGCCGGACGGACATTTCCGCAGACTGGCAAGGCTAGGCGCTCATTTGCAAAGCTCCCGCTTTGAACTGGCCAACTATGCCCAACCGGAGGACCCGGTAGAGGTGTCGGCCGGCACGGAGATCAATTTCTACGGCACCGTGTTCACGCAAGCCGCCGATTTCGGCCGTCTGATCGAAGTCGACCAGCGGAGCGCAGCCATGCATCTGTCCGCCATCCGTCACGCGGCGGCCCAAGGCGATTTTATCATCGCCTATCTGCACCACCATCATTGGGAACCAGGTTGGCAGGACGTGCCGCGCTGGGTGCAGACCTTTGCCAGGATGTGCATCGACGCCGGCGCGAACCTGTTCGTCAGCCACGGCGCCCCGGTGCTGCAGGCGGTGGAAATCTACAATGGCTCGCCGATCTTCTACGGCCTCGGAAATTTCCTCTTCCACGTCCACCCAGACGAAAACGAATGGGATCCACCGGAAGTCTGGCAAAGCATTGTCGCTGCGTGCCGCTATGATGCGGGCGGGAACCTCGCAGAAATAAATCTCCTGCCCGTCGTGATCGGGGCGGAAGCTCAGTCGCTCGGATCGGCAACGGGCAGATTGGTGCCCGTCGCCGTCACTGGAAGCGCGGCGCGAGACATCCTTGAGGGATTCGCAATGCGCTCTCGGGCGTTCGGCGTCGAAATAGAAGTGTCCTCGACTTGCGGCCGCATCGCCCTGCCCGCCGCACGAAAATTCGGCTGACGGGCCCGACCGGCTCTCAGACGGTCTTGCATTCGGCCGGCGCGGGATCGCCGGCCGTCTCGCTATCCGCCTTTGTGTCTTGCTGGGCCAGTTCTTCTCCTAACGCTGAGATCAGGGACGACACGCGACCGCGCACACGCGGCGGAAGGTTCACTAGCCCTGCAATCAGACGCCGCCCTTCCGCGCTGGCGATGAAATCCAGGCGCTCATCGACCGGCAGGGCCCGGGCGTCGACGCAGGTCTCATCGTTTCCCGGCAGGCCTTCGAAGAAGCGGCCGACAGGGACGCCGAGCGAGCTGGCGATCTCGTAGAGCATCGACGCGCTCACGCGATTCCGCGCGTTCTCGTATTTCTGAAGCTGCTGGAAGCTGATGCCTATGGATCGAGCAAGCTGGGCTTGCGAGACGTCCGATTGGACGCGAACGGTCGCAATCTGCCTGCCGACGTGCTGATCGGCGGGATGAGGATCACTGTCGATCTTTGGCTTCGGCCCCGTCCGACGGAGGACAGAGCGTTGCGGTTTCAACAAGGCCTTTTGATCCTCCGCAAGTCAGTCGGATAGAATGTCTGCTGCGTACGATCCGCGCTCTTCGCACCGATGTTATCTCCAGGTCGAATCGCCATTTAATATACCTTATAGGGTGCAAAATAACCCTATAGGTGGCAAAGAAAATCTGCCTGCCGATTGTGGACTCATGGTCAGTCCACGACAGATTCGAGCCGCACGGGCTTTGCTTGGTTGGTCGCAGCAGGAGCTCGCTGACAAGGCAATCGTCTCGCTTAATGCTCTGACCCGGTTGGAAAATGGCAAGGTCGATTCGCGCATCAGTACTTTGCAGGCCATTGAGGCGGCTCTGACAAAAGCGGGTGTCGAGTTCTTGTCTGCTGGCCAAAAGGGTGAAGGAGTACGGCTGTTAGATCCTTTGGTTTGAATGTCTCGTTGGCAGAAAGCCAGGTTCTCGCATCGCAATTGTCACAAGTCCCTCCCTGCGGATGACGAGAGGCAAAGTCGTGGTATTGTCGGAATCAGCCATGATCCGAACTCCTGACAGCGCGGTTGTGGTCAGGCCGATCAAAGTGTTCCCGCACCTCGATCGGCCGTAGCACGCGCGATGCATGTGCATTGCACGTGCTTATGCATTTTTTCTGCGCCAAATTCAAGCCGAAAAGTGACAATGATAAAAAAACCATTCACGACGCGTTTGGACCCATCTGTGCTAGCTCTGGCTGAGCAACTCGCAGAGTCCGAACGTCGTTCGATAACCGCTGTCATTGAGCTCGCATTAATCGAGTATGCAGAACGTCGTGGTGTTAAGGCGCGAGACGCCGAAAACGGCGGATAGCT
Source organism: Mesorhizobium sp. M1050 (assembly GCF_040318715.1). Lineage (NCBI taxonomy): Bacteria > Pseudomonadati > Pseudomonadota > Alphaproteobacteria > Hyphomicrobiales > Phyllobacteriaceae > Mesorhizobium > Mesorhizobium sp. M1050. The sequence continues at coordinate 16,156 of NZ_JAMYMV010000039.1, forward strand.
GCGTCCTGAAGCAGATCATCGAACGGCCGAAATGGGGCCGTGTATGGACGGCTCTCCGTTGGCAAGGGATTTGTGAGCTTTTGCAGTTGCTGGTTGGTGCGGCCATGTATCCGACCTGTAGGTGCGGCCTTTCATGTGCCGCTGGCCATAATGCCATTCGCGCGTCTCAGGTCCCGATCGAAAGCTCGCACTTATGGTGCACGGCCCCAGTGGGTTTTCCCGATCCGGCGGTTTCAACCGGCTTTGTGCATTAGCTCCTGTCCGCCCTTTCCAACCTCGTCGGCGATAGCACGCCTTGTTTCGTTCTACGCGATGACCGGCTCCCTATAGCGCTCGCCGCCGGTCATCAATGCCCAGACCATGCGGGCTGTCTTGTTAGCCAGCGCAACCGCCGCGACCTTGGTCGTTCGTCGTGCCATCAACTGCACGAGCCAGGGGCGCCTGGTCCCGTTCCGCTCCGCGTAGCGGATGACGGCCATCGCCCCGACGACGAGCAGCTGGCGCAGGTAGCGATTACCTGCCTTGGAGATGCTGCCGAGCTTCTCCTTACCCCCGCTCGAGTTTTGCTTCGGCACGAGCCCGATCCAAGCCGAGAGGCATCGCCCCGACTTGAATGCGTGCGGATCGGCGACGGTCGCCACGAACGCACTCGCCAGCAGCGGGCCAACGCCCGGAATCTCCATCAACCTGCGACCCAGTTCAGTCTCTCGCGCACTCGCACGGACCCGGCGATCATTTTCGAGGATCTGTTCCTTCACGACACGAAGCTGTGCTTCAAGCATCCTCAGGCAAAGCCGTGCGTCGGCCGGTATCCTGGCATCGTTCTCGTCGTTGATGACCACGAGAAGTTGCTCAATTCCATTACGCCCGATCGGCGCCACGACCCCGAACTCGGATAGGTGCGCCCGCAACGCGTTCGATATCTGTGTGCGCTGGCGATTGAGCATCAAACGAACCCGGTGCAGCATCATCACACTCTGCTGCTCGGGCGACGTCACCGGTACGAAGCGCATCGTCGGTCGTGTCACGGCCTCGCAGATCGCCTCTGCATCTGCAGCATCATTCTTCTGTCGCTTCAGATACGGCTTCACATACTGTGCCGGCAGCAGCCGCACATCGTGGCCACGTGCGATTAGCTCGCGAGCCCAATAATGCGACGAACTGCACGCCTCGATCCCGACAAGGCATCGCGGCAAGCTCTCAAAGAACGGCAGCACACGCCCACGCGTCAACTTCCTGCGAACTGCGACCTCACCAGCCCCATCCACGCCGTGGACTTGAAACACGGACTTCGCAATATCCAGACCGATTGTCGTAACGTTGCTCATCATAGCGCTCCTCCAGCTCTAATCCCGCGATGATACCGCAGGAGGGAGGAGAGCCGTCCACCGCATCAACAGCGGACTGACAGCTTCCGTAGTCCGAAGAACGACAAGCGGACGTTCAGCCGGTGGACCAAGCTCTGGAACTGACCCGTTACAGACTTTTGCGTCGATCAGTCGGTCCGGCCGCGCGGTAAACTCGAAGTGGCTATTCACAACCGCGCAAACAGTCTCCCTGACAGCGAGATGCTGGTGGGACGTTTGGCGTAGTAAGTTTTGCGCTCGCAACCAACGCAAATTGGGCGTACGTTGGCATATCGTCGGTTGCTAATTCATGACCCGGCGACTGAGAGCGCAAGACTCCCGCAGCGGACTGGGCGCGCTAGAATCCACAACTACTCGTCGCGCCCACGAGACCATCTGCCTCTGCCGAAACCTCTTTTGTTCGGTTCGGGCCGAAATTGCCTTGCAGTTCGGAGAGGGAACGTTCCGATGCAGATCATGCAGACCCGCCGCCGATTCCTGGCCGGCGCTGCAATGGCAAGCGCTGCCGGTATCGTCGGTCTTCCGAAGTCACTCCACGCGGAACCGGCGCTAGAAACGACCACTGTTCGTCTGCCGCATTGGGTTGGTGGTTCGTACTGCTGGGCAGGTGCGTACATCGCCGGGGAACTGATGCGTGCGGATGGCTTCACAGACGTTCGCTACGTACGAGGCGATAAGAGCGTCGACCAATCGGAGTGGATCGCACGCGGTGAGACGGATTTCTCGGTCAACTTTTCGCCGAAGCAAATCGCGTCGATCGATGCCGGCGTGCCGATCAAGGTGCTAACCGGGTTGCACTCCGGATGCCTCGAACTGATCGCCAACGAGAGCATCCGCAGCGTCACGGACCTGCGGGGCAAGAGGGTGGGCGTTGATGGTCTCAATAACTCGCGACACGTGTGGCTGTCCCTTATGTCCGCCTATGTCGGGCTCGATCCCGTCAAGGATATCCAGTGGGTCTTGACTAAGGACGTCAAGCCCACGGAACTCTTCATGCAAGGGAAGATCGACGCATTCCTCGGGACGCCGCCCCAGCCGCAAGAGCTGCGCACCAAGAAGATCGGCCACACGATCCTCAACAACACCGTCGACCGCCCCTGGTCACAGTATTTCTGCTGCATGATCTCCGCGACGACGGACTACGTGACCAGGTACCCGGTGGCGACCAAGCGGGTCTTGCGATCCATCCTCAAGGCCGCCGACCTGTGCGTGTCGGCTCCGGAAATGGCGGCGCAGCAGATGGTCGATCGCGATTTCGTTCCGTCGTATGACTACGCGCTGCAAACGCTGCAGGAGATCCGGTACGACCGTTGGCGGGAATTCGATCCCGAAGACTCCCTGCGTTTCTATGCCCTGCGCATGCAGGAACTGGGCATGATCAAGTCGAGTCCGCAGAAGGTCATCGCCGACGGAACGGACTGGCGCTTCCTTGAAGAGTTGAAGCGCGAACTTAAGACGTGAGCGACCGTGCATCGCCGCTCAAGACGAGAGGTAGGACTAAGGCTGGCGGTGGCACCCATTCCGGATGCCGCTTCCGCCTGGACCAAGAATGGCTGGCGCCTCTCAAAGAGAACTGAGGGCTTGATTTGCGTTCAACCGGAGGAGATTCCTATGCAGAACCGCCGCGGTTTCCTGGCTGGCCTGACGGCTGCGGGCGCCGCCAGCCTCGTCGGGGCTCCAACTCGAGCTCATGCCGAGCCACCGTCGGAGATCACGCGCATTCGCCTGGCGAAGATTCCCAGCATCTGCGTGGCGCCACAGTATGTTGCGGAGGAACTTCTGCGTGCGGAAGGCTTCACGGAGGTTGACTATGTGGTCACAGGCCCCGGTGCGCCCACGGCCTCCGCGGTGGCGAATGGCGAGATCGACTTTAGCCTCAACTTCGTGACAAATTCGATCGTCGCCTTGGACTCCGGTGCGCGGCTCACTCTGCTCGGCGGCGTCCATCCCGGTTGCTTCGAGCTGTTTGCCAAGCGCGGGATCGACAGCGTCGTCGATCTGAAAGGCCGGAACGTCGGCGTCCAGGGGCTCGGTTCGGGGCCGCATCTGTTCCTCGCCAGCATCGCCGCCTATGTCGGGCTCGATCCGGCGCGCGACATCAACTGGGTGGTGGACCCGGCGGTCAAGCCCAAGGAGCTGTTCGCGCGGGGCGACATCGACGCGTTCCTGGGCTTTCCGCCGGACCCGCAGGAATTGCGGCGCATAAAGGTCGGGCACGTGATCGTCAACAGCACAGTGGACCGACCTTGGTCGCAATATTTTTGCTGCATGCTGTCCGGCAACAGTGATTTCGTGGCCGCGCATCCGGTTGCTACCAAGCGGGTGCTGCGCGCCATCCTCAAGGCTGCGGATCTATGCACCGCCGCGCCGGCCCTGGTTGCCGAGCGCTTGGTCGCGGGCGGGTTCGCCAGCCACTACGATGATGCGTTCGCAGGGATCAGCGGGTTGCCTTACCGCGAATGGCGGGACTACGACTCCACTGACAGCGTCCGCTTCTATGCTCTGCGGCTGAAGGAAGTCGGTTTGATCGGCTCCACACCGGAGAGGATTATCGCGGAAGGTACGGACTGGCGCTTCCTCAACGAACTCAAGCGCGAGCTGAAAACCTGAGCCGTTCGTCTCGAGGAGAGGAGACGTGACATGCAGATCATCCAGAGCCGCCGCCGTTTCCTAGCCGGCGCTGCGTCAGCCGGCGCCGCGGGCCTTCTCGACTCCTCGACATCCGCCTGGGCCGAGCCGCCGCCGGAGACCACCTCCGTCCGCCTGCCAAGGTACATCGGCGGCGCCTATTGCTGGGCGGGCCTGTACATCGCCGGAGAAATGCTGCGCGCCGAGGGGTTCACCGATGTCCGCTATGTGCAAGGCGACAAGAAGGTTGATCATTCGGCGTGGATCGCAAACGGCGAGACGGATTTCAGTGTGAACTACGTGCCGATTCATCTGGCGTCGATCGATGCAGGAGTGCCGATCAGGGTACTAAGCGGACTGCACTCCGGGTGCCTCGAACTGATCGCCAACGACAGCGTCAATGGCATCTCGGACCTGCGGGGAAAGCGCGTTGGGGTCTTTACGCTTGATTCGCCGCAACACGTGTTGGTTTCTTTGATGGCCGCCTATGTTGGGCTCGATCCCGTCAACGACATCGAATGGGTCATCGAAGAACACAATTTTGCGGAAGGCTTCCTCGAAGGAAAATACGATGCAGTCCTCGGCCAACCGCCCCGCACGCAGGAACTTCGCTCCAGGAAAGTAGGCCATACGATCCTCAACTCGACCACCGACCCGCCCTGGTCGCAGCATTTCTGCTGCATGATTTCCGCGACTGCGGATTATGTCGACAGGCATCCGGTGGCGACAAAGCGCGTGCTCAGGGCCATCCTCAAGGGCGCCGACCTCTGCGCGTCGGATCCGCCATTGGTAGCGCAGCAGATGGTCGATCGAGGGTTCGTGCCCAGCTACGACTACGCGCTGCAAACGCTGCACGACATCCGGTACGACAGGTGGCGGGATTTCGATGCCGAAGCCTCGATGCGCTTCTACGCGCTGCGCATGCACGAAACGGGCATGATCAAGTCGAGCCCGCAAACGATCATCGCCACCGGCACTGACTGGCGTTTCCTTGACGAGTTGAAGCGCGAGTTGAAGACGTGAGGGGCAGCCAGCCTCGTGCCATTTTCAATGGGAGGGAGAACCCCATGCAGATCATCCAGAACCGCCGCCGCTTCCTGGCCGGTGCTGCGGCAGCAGGCGCTGCAGGTCTCATCGGCGCAACGACTGACGCTTGGGCCGAGGCACCCCCTGAAACGACCTCCGTCCGCTTGCCGCGGTGGATCGATGGTGCCTACTGCTGGGCGGGGATGTACCTGGCCGGAGAGCTCCTCAAAGCGGAGGGCTTCACCGACGTCCGCTACGTGCAGGGCGACGAGAAAGTCGATCAGGCGGTGTGGATTGCACTCGGCGACACGGATTTCAGCATGAACTACGCGCCGGTCCATGTCGCGTCGATCGACGCCGGCGTGCCAATCAGGGTGCTTGGCGGTCTGCACTCCGGGTGCCTCGAGCTGATCGCCAACGACAGCATCCAAGGCATCCCGGACCTCAAGGGCAAGCGGGTGGGCATGCACGACATCGATGCGCCGTCGCGCGTGCTGGTCGCCCTGATGGCCGCCTATATCGGACTGGACCCCGTCAACGACATCGAATGGGTCCAGGAAAGCAAGCCGGTGGAAGCCTTCGCCGACGGGAAGTTCGATGCATATCTCTTCACGCCGCCAGAGACGCAGCAACTGCGCGCCAAGAAAATCGGCCACACGATCCTCAACACGACCCTCGACCGCCCTTGGTCGCAGTACTTCTGCTGCATGACTTCGGCCGCTGCGGACTACGTGAACAGATACCCGGTGGCGACCAAGCGCGTGCTAAGGGCCATCGTCAAGGGCGCCGACCTATGCATTTCGGATCCCGCATGGAGTGCAGCGCAGATGGTCGATCGAGGTTTCGTCCCCAGCTACGAAATCGCGCTGCAAACGCTGAGCGACACGCGGTACGACGTCTGGCGGGACTACGATGCCGAAGCCTCGATGCGCTTCTACGCGCTGCGCATGCAGGAGACGGGAATGATAAAGTCGAGCCCACAGCAGATCATCGCCGATGGAACGGACTGGCGCTTCATCGAGGAGCTGAAGCGTGAGTTGAAAACCTGAGCCTGCTTTGTCCCAGGGAGGAAGCGTGACATGCGGATCATTCAGAATCGACGCCGTTTCATGGCCGGCCTGGCAGCCGGCACCGTGGGAATTGTCGCAACCCCGAGATTGGCGTTTGCAGAGCCGGAGCCCGAGACGACCAGTGTCCGGCTGGGCCGGTGGGTCGGAGGCGCCTACTGCTGGGAGTCGCTCTACCTCGCTGGCGAACTGCTCCGCGCCGGCGGCATGACCGACGTCCAGTACGTGCAAGGCAATCAAAAGTACTTCGACAGCAGCGAATGGATTGCAGCGGGTGAGACGGACTTCGACTTCAACATGCCGCCGATGCACATCCGCAGCGTCGAGGCCGGGGTTCCCGTCAAGATCCTGGCCGGCGTGCATTCCGGCTGCTGGGAGTTGCGGGCGAACGACCGCGTCAACAGCGTTGCCGACCTAAAGGGCAAGCGGGTGGGGGTCTGGGCGATGAACGACCACCCGCAGGTGTTTCTCCAACTGCTGATCAACTATGTCGGGCTCGATCCCAACCACGATGTTGAGTGGGTCGTAGGCGTCCAGGAGAACGGCTCGCTCATGCAGAACTTCATCGACGGCAAGGTCGATGCCTTCCTGGTAGACACCAGCCAATACTCCGAGGTTCGGAACAAGAAGGTAGGTCACACGGTCTTCAGCAATCTTATCGACCGTCCTTGGTCGCAGTATTTTTGTTGCATGCTCGCCGGCCGGACCGACTATGTCGATAAGTATCCGGTCGCCACCAAGCGCGTGCTGCGGGCCATCCTCCAGGCTGTCGAATTCTGCGTGTCGAACCCGAAATCGGCCGCCCGCGCGGTGGTCGATCGAGGCTTTCTGCCGAGCTACGACGTTGCGCTGACCACTCTGCAGAACACCGGGCACGACAGGTGGCGGGAATACGACGCTGAAGACTCGGTGCGCTTCTACGCGCTGCGCCTCCTGGAGACGGGCATGATCAAGTCGAGCCCGCAGGAGATCATCGCCAAAGGGACGGATTTCCACTTCTTCGAAGAGATCAAGCGCGAACTGAAGACGTGAGAGGCGCAGCGCGAAGGACCGCTGAAGAGGAGAACGTCATGCACACCATCCTGAATCGCCGCCGCTTCATGGCCGGCCTCGCGGCGGGTGCCGCGGGATTAGTCGCAGCCCCGAGGCTGGGGCTCGCCGAGCCGGCGCCAGAGACGACGAAAGTCCGGTTGCCGGTGTTCGCCAAGGTCTCGGACTGCCAATCGCCGATGTATGCGGCCACCGAGCTTCTGCATGCCGAAGGCTTGACCGACGTTGAGTTCGTGTCTTCGGGCACCGGCCCGGATTCGTCGGACTGGATCGGCCACGGCGAGATCGACTTCGACTGGAACTACCCGCTCGCGCATGTGCTTAACATCGCAAAAGGCGCGCCGATAAAAGTCTTGACCGGCTTGCATGTCGGCTGTCTTGAGCTGATCGCAAACGATCGGGTCGTTGGCATCCCTGATCTGAAGGGTAAGACGGTCGGAGTGGATGGCAGCACCATCCAGTATCTGTTGCTGAATGTGATGTCTTCCTATGTTGGCCTTGATCCGGCAAAGGATTTCGAAACTCTCGTAACCCCCGATGCGGTTCAAAGCCTCGCGGAGGGTAAGATCGATGCGTTCCTCGGCGGACCGCCCACGCCCCAGCAGGCGCGGGAGCGAAAGCTCGGCCATGTACTTGTCAGCACGGCGATCGACAAACCATGGTCGCAGTATTTTTGTTGCATGCTCGCGAGCACCGCAGATTATGCAGGACGTTACCCGATTGCGACCAAACGAGTCATGCGCGCGCTACTCAAGGCCGTGGACCTCTGCATAACCAATCCGGAAGCGGTTGCGAAAAGTGCGGTCGATATAGGCTACGCCAGCGACTACACGCTTCAGGCTATCCGTTCCGACATACGCTACGACAAATGGCGCGAATATGACCCCGAGGATTCCCTGCGTTTCTATGCGCTGCGTATGCAGGAGACAAATGCGGTCACGATGAGGCCACAGGAGATCCTGGACCGCGGCACCGACTGGCGTTTCCTTAAGGAGCTCAAGCGCGAGATGAAGACGTGAGCCGCTGGCCGACGCGCGCGTTGCTGCTCCTCGCCCTCGTCGCTGAGCCTGCGCACACCTCTGCGCACGAAGCGTCAGCGCACGTCGGGGACAGCGAGCGCCTGCCGATGATGGGCGCTGCACCGGATTTCACGCTGATATCGCAGGACCACAAGCCGGTGTCGCTGCACGACTTTCGTGGCAAGGTGGTCGCCGTTGCATTCATCTATACGTACTGTACCGACGTCTGCCCGATGCTGACCGCTCATATGGCCAGCGTGCAGGAGAAGCTGGGCTCGACGTTCGGATCGAAGATCGCCTTCGTTTCGATCACCGTCGACCCGGAGCGCGACACGCCCGATGTTTTGAAGGAATATGCGCAGAATTTTGGCGCCGATCTGAAGGGTTGGTCGTTTCTTACCGGTGATCCGGCGATTGTCCATGAGGTTGGACGGAAATACGGGGTCATCGCGAAGAAGGCGGCGAACGGAGATGTCGACCATACCTTGTTGACGTCGCTCGTAGACCCCAATGGCATCTTGCGAGTACAGTATCTTGGCGTCCGGTTCGACCTAGAGGAGTTCCGGGATGACCTTGTCAGCCTCGTGGACGAATCCAAATAGCATAACGAACCGGCTCGTTGGCTGGGTTGCCCGGCTGCCGGCGCGCGTCCAGACCAAGCTCCTGATCGCGTTCCTGTCGATCGTCGGCCTGCTGATCGTGCTCGGGGCCGTCGGGTTGCAGGTGCTGAGTGGGGTGAACGATCAGACCAACGAGCTGATCAAGCTGCAGCGCAGGATCGCGGCCTACCGCCAGGTACAGCACGATACGACCACCCAGCTCTACGGCATCTCCACCGCCCTGTTGCTTCAGGACGACCGGATGCTGGATGCGGCGCTGCGCCAGCTCAATCAGTTCGGCTACGACCTAGACCGCATGGAGTTCGTCGCCAAAGCCGAGGCGGAAGTGCTTGGCCAGGTCAGGCAAGAGTACGAACGGCTGACGGCCGGGGTGACGCACGTGGCAGAACTTGTTCGCGCCGGCCGCACTGAGGAGGCGCGCAAGGTTCAGCTTGATGAAATCATACCGTCGGCTGATCGCCTCGAGCGGCTGACAAACCAGCTGGTCAACATCGCCGAAGCCGACATGGTGGCGGCCATCGAAACGACCGAGGGTGCGTACGGCACGTCCAGACTGATCGTGGTCTCGTTTGCGGTGGGCAGTATCCTGCTGGCGTTGGGGCTCGGCTACATCATCTCCTGGTCGTTGATCGAACCAGTCAAGAAGATCGAAGCGCGTCTCAGTCAGATAGCGGCTGGCGACTTCGCCCAACAAGTTGCCGTCGCCAATCGCGACGAACTTGGAGTGCTCGCCGCTAACGTGAACCGGACCTCCGACCAGCTGGGGCGCCTGTATCAGGAGATTGAGACGCGCACCCAGCAGCTCGACGAAGCCCTTCAGCAGCAGACAGCCACCGCAGACGTTCTGAAGGTCATCAGCCGCTCTACCTTCGATCTGCAGGTCGTGCTCGATACGTTGGTGGAATCGGCTGTCAGGCTCTGCCGTGCCGACAAGGGTGGTATCGTGCAGTTGCTGGATGGCGTATTCCGCTATGTGTCGACGCATGGCTACCCGCCCAGTTTCCGCGCCTATGTCGACGCCAATCCACTTCCAGCGCTTGCCGCAGGCCGGGGCTCCGCCGTAGGGCGCGTAATCGAAGAACGGCGGATCGTGCAAATCGAAGACGTGACCGCTGATCCGGACTACCGCGTGGCGCTGATCGCTGAGGCAGGCGGATTCCGCACCGTCCTCGCTGCCCCGCTGTTGCGGGAAGGTGATCTCGTTGGCGTATTCGTCATGACGAGGGTTGAGCCGCAATCTTTCAATCCCAAGGAGATCGCGCTCGTCGAGACATTCGCCGACCAGGCGGTGATCGCCATCGAGAATGCGCGGCTCTTCGAGGCGGTGCAGTCACGAACGCGCGAGCTTGCCGCGTCTGTTGGTGAGCTCGAGGCGCTTGGTGAGGTGAGCAAGGCGGTCAATTCGACGCTGGATCTCGACACGGTGCTGAAGACGATCGTTGCCAAGGCGGTCCAGTTGTCGGAAACGGATGCTGGTACCATCTACGTGTTCAGCAGCACGCGGCAGCAATTCCGTCCGCGCGCAAACTTCGGTATGAGCGATGAGCTTATCGCCGCAGTCTCACACCAGACGATCGGGCTGGCCGACATGGGGATCGGCGACGCACCCGGGCGTTGCATGCCGGTGCAGTTTCCCGACCTGAGCCAGGAGACCTCGTCCTTCGTTGTAAGAAAGACGGTCGTCGACGCCGGATATCGCGGTATCCTGATCGTCCCGCTGCTGAGGCCCAACAAGATCGTAGGTGCACTGGTCGTCAGGCGCCACAAGCCAGGTGCCTTCCATGAGCAAGTCGTCCACCTGCTGGAGACCTTCGCTGCCCAATCGGTGCTCGCGATCCAGAATGCCAAGCTGTTCAGCGAGATCGAGGAGAAAGGCCGGGAGCTGGAGGCAGCCAGCCGCCACAAGTCCCAGTTCCTCGCGAATATGAGTCACGAGCTCAGGACACCGCTCAATTCTGTCTTGGGCTTCACAGAACTGCTGGTCGACGGCATCTACGGCGAACTCCCGGACAAGGCAAAGACGACCGTCGCGCGCGTGCAGGCAAACGGCCGTCACCTCCTCGGGCTCATCAACGACGTACTCGACCTGTCCAAAATCGAAGCAGGCCAGCTCACGCTAGCGATCGAGGAGTACTCCGTCGCGCAGATTGTTCGATCGACCGTTACGGCTGTCGAGCCGCTGGCACGAGCGAAGGGTCTTGAGCTTTCAACGACTGTTGCCGAGAACCTTCCAATCGGCCGCGGGGACGAACGCCGTTTGACGCAGGTCCTGCTCAATCTTGTAGGCAATGCCGTCAAATTCACCGAAACGGGTGCGGTCGACATTCTTGCCGATGCGGTAGACGGACATTTCGAGATCACCGTCCGAGACACCGGTCCCGGCATCGCGTCAAAGGACCAGGCTCTCATCTTCGAGGAATTCCAGCAGGTCGACAACAGCAGCACCAGGCAGAAGGGTGGCACAGGTCTTGGCCTGGCGATCTCGAAGCGTATCGTGGAAATGCATGGCGGAAGCATAGACGTCGAGTCCGTCCTAGGGTCAGGGTCGACATTCCGCCTGAAGATACCGATCCGGGTTCAAGAGGACGTGAGGGCCGCATGAGCAAACGAATCCTGATGGTGGAAGACACCGAGGACAACCGCCAGATCATCCGTGACCTCATCGGCACCACCGAATACGAGTTGATCGAGGCGGCGGACGGCGCCGCCGGCGTCGCTGCTGCCGCGGCCGAGAAGCCAGACCTGATCCTCATGGACATTCAGCTGCCGGTGATCGACGGGTATGAAGCTGCCCGCCGCATCAAGGCCGACCCAACGCTGCGGCACATCCCCATCATCGCCGTCACCTCCTACGCGCTGTCGGGCGATGAGGCCAAAGCCCTTGCTGCAGGCTGCGATGGCTACATTGCCAAGCCCTTCAGTCCGCGCGAGCTGCTCGCAAAGGTTCGGCAGTTCCTGTCCTGAAGGAGACAAGGTCTTGCATAATCCGCCCCGCATTCTCGCGGTCGACGATACTCCGGAAAACCTCGAGATCCTGCGCATGCGCCTCGAGGCGAATGGCTACGAAGTGGCGACCGCCGCAGATGGTGAAGAGGGCCTTGCGAAAGCTCGCGAACTCACGCCGGATCTGATCCTGCTCGACATCATGATGCCGAAGCTGGACGGCATCAGTGTGGTGCGCCTGCTCAAGCAGGATATCTCCCTGCAGGCGATTCCGGTCATCCTCGTCACCGCGAAGGCCGATACGCGTGATGTTGTCGAGGGGCTGGACGCTGGGGGTGACGACTACCTGACAAAGCCCTTCGAGCACAGGGCGCTGTTGGCGCGGGTGCGCTCGATGCTGCGCCAGAAGGCGCTTCACGACACCGTCGCAACCCAGGCCCAACTGCTTCAGGATCAGGCCGCGCAGCTTTCCGATTGGAACCGCTCGCTGGAGCAAACTGTGGCTGACCAGGTGACGGAGCTCGAGCGGATGGCGCGGCTCAGGCGATTCCTGCCCGAGCAGGTCGCCGACCTCATCGTTGCGGCGGGCAATGGAGACGCGCTTCTGCAAAGTCACCGTCGCGAGGTGACCGTTGTCTTTTGCGATTTGCGCGGCTTTACTGCTTTCGCAGAGACCGCCGAACCCGAAGAAGTCATGACAGTTCTTGCCGAGTATCACGCCTGTCTCGGCGAACAGATCGTGCGCTACGAAGGGACTTTGGAGCGGTTCGTGGGCGACGGTATCGTCGTGGTTTTCAACGATCCACTCCCGTGCGCCGACCATTCCGAGAGGGCCGTGTCTATGGCTGCGGCGATGCGCGACGCGATTGACGAGCATTCGGAGCGATGGCGGAAGCGGGACTATTTGCTTGGCTTTGGGATCGGCATTGCCAGGGGCCACGCAACCATCGGGCGCATCGGTTTTGATCAGCGCTCGGACTATGCCGTCATCGGCACTGTGTCGAACCATGCCGCCCGATTGTGCGAGGAGGCCAAATCGCGCCAGATTCTTGTTAGCCAACGGGTCCTCGGAGTTGTCGAGTCGCTGGTCGAATCCGTTCTTGTTGGCGAACTGACGCTGAAGGGTTTTCGCCGCCCGATGCCTGCCTATGAAATCGTGCGGTGGATCGATCGGCCAAGCTAGCGTCGGATGCACGCTGGTCTCTTTCGCACGACACGGCCCATCGAACCGTCGGCACAAAGCAGCCAAGCCACCGACTTATCTCGAAATCGCCGCAACGGGGAGAAAGCGGTCGTTCCGCAAGTGACAACCAATGGCCGCCTCTGGCGCAACGCGCCTTCTCGCCTGTTCGCCCGGATTTCCGCTTTTGGGATGCGGCTATGGCCTGCTCAACGACCCACATTGGCGCGAAGCAGCCATTCGCACCGGCATACAACTGCCAGTTACTGGAAGTGCATAAGACGTTTCAGGAAAAAGCCCACTCCGCATCGGTCGGCGCAATCAGCCCGTTCCGAAGTCGTTTGTGAAGTCCATGCCACGACGGGTCCGTCACGAAGCCTTTCATGCTTCCACATGCCTCGGCGAAGGAAATGTCGCCCAGACGGCCGATAAGATCACTCAATCCACCGTTCCTGCCATTTAGGAATAGCTCGAGCGGATCATCATCACACTCGATTACCCGATGTCCCCAAGCACCCGGTACGTCGTCGGTTGCGAGAGCCTGGCGAAGATCTTCATCCACGCCTGCGGCCTCGAGCGCTCGGCAGACGACATAACGCATCAGAGGATAGTAGATCGGCTGATAGCTGCCTCCAAGCGCGCGCACGCCGGGCAGGATCGACAACACGAGAAACATCAGCAGGAGATTCGGGATAAGGCTGCGGTTTTCCAGCCGCTCGATGATGTCGGGGGCTGTGAAGCACGCCACCTTCATACCGGTCGCAGGATCGATGAGTTCTCCCGCGATCAGACGCAGCGGAAGGCGTTTTCCATTTTCATAGAGCCAGAAGAAATCGGTACCGCGCGCGAGCCAGCCACTCCAGGGGCCGGACGCAAGTCCGTCGAGAACGGCAAGGATATTGGAGGCGAACTTCGGTTCTTCCAGCAGTCTCATGCGTAGCCAGGAATTTTCGTCCGACAGATGGTCGGCCACCAGGTCGGCGATATCCTCGTCGTCGATCTGCAGGAACGCAAAGCGGCCTCCGAACATTTTTGGCCAAAGGATGAGATTGGCTGCCTTGATGGCGTGCGAGGGCCGCTCGAATTGCGTCTTCGGCAGAAGGCTACGAAGCAGCGTGACCGCGTCGCCCTCAGTGTTCGGCTCCCTCGGCAACAACTCGAACCTATAGGGTCCCGGCCCGGCTAGCAGGCTGTATCCGATCATCCGGCTGCGGCTGAGGCCGAAGACGTTGACCGGCTTCCCGCCAACGGTGAGCCAGCCTGGTCCCTTGCGTGGCTTTTCAACAAGGTTCACCGTCGAGACGGCGTAGGAAACATAGGTCGAACAGCCATGCGCCGAGAGACCAAGGAGGCTGAAGATATGCGTGTAATAGGCTTCCGGCTCCATGAGGAGAAACAAATGAGGGCCTGTCTGCAACACGCGGCGCCTTTCGAAATCCCTGCAGATTTCCAAGGCCGTATTGGCAGACAACCCGTTTCGTGTCGCTGCCTTCCTGATGATGTCGAGGAGTTTGGTGAAGGCTCGCAGCCGGATTTCTGGCATGGGAACCGAAGCCGGCGCTGTAAACACGCGAAACGCATAATCGCGGATCGGCCGGGAATGGTATGGGCTCATCCAGGGGTAGAGTGCCGTCAGCGACCCCAGGACTGCCTGTTTCGCATCTACGCCTGCTGTAAGCTCTTCCACCTCACGATTCACCTTTTTCTTGTGTCTGAATTACACCGACGCTCAAACACGAAACACTGATGAGGAGCACCACTCCGAAGCCGAAGAAAATCGTCGAGGGAAATGCTCGATCTCCTACAGCGGCGGCAACGCCGAAGACGATTAATCCGAGCGCCACGGCCACACTGTGCATAATGCCTTTTGCCCGGCCCAACAGATAGACCGACACACGCGACTGCAATGTGACTTCAACGCTGACGCGTCCAAGATTGTATAGAAATCCGAGTGCTGCAAAAAGGATTGCTGTCCAGGGCGTGCGCAGAGATGTCAGCGCCATGAGGACCAGCGCCGTTAAGCCCAAAAGCATGAGATGCCGCGCGTTGCTACTCATCGCTCTTTCAATCCGGAATAGAGAGACCGCACCGATCAGTGAGCCCGCCGACCATGCAGCCTCGAGGTAGCCGAAATCCACGGCCGTACCCTTCTGCTCCTGGAAGACGAAGCTCGATCCCATGACGCTGACAAGCACCGCGCTTGTATAGAGAAGCGTGTAGACGACATTGAGACGACGCAGGCTCGGATCGATTTGGGCTGCAGGGATTTTGGCGATGCGGACATCGCGCGAAACCGGTTCCAGCCGCATCATGGTCAGGCAGCCCGCTGAAAACAGGAAGAAGGCAGCAAGAACGGTGAATGGCAGGACTGGGGAGCGCTCATGCAGCAAAGGCCCTGCAAGCAGAGCTGCGCCGAGGTTGCCGAACTGCATGACGAAGAAGACGGCGGAATTCGTGGCTACAAGATCGCGGCCGTCAGCTATCACGGGGATCATTGATTGAGAGCTCGTTAGCGCGACACGGTCGCAAAACGAAAAGAGGGCCGCTGACAGGCAGATGATCAGAAACACGTCCATGTAGAGGAGCGCGCAAGCGGTAGCCAGCATAACGAGAAAGCGGCTGAGGTCTGCCGCAACGTTCAAGCATCGCCTGTCAAATCGATCCGCCGCTGCGCCGGCCAAAGGGCTCGCGATGAATTCGACAACGCTGACGATCGCAAGGAACGTCGCCACGCCGGCGGTTCCGTATCCTCGCTCGACGAGAATCCAGGCGGAGGCGATGTAGAAGCCGTTTCGGGCAACGGCCGCCGATAGCGTGCTGGCCAGGAACCCGAGGCATAGATTGGACCGGCCGGCCCGTCCTTTGGCATGATGATTTCGAACCAGGTTTGACATGAGCGGCGTATCCCGGGCTGACCGCCGATGGATACCTTCTTCCGCCAAGCCTGCTTTACTGTGACGTTGGGGTTTTCCGATACTTGCTGAGAACCGACAGGCGGCGACCTAGATTCTGCACTTACGACGGAATTCCGTGGGGCCTGCGCCGAAAGCCCGCTTAAAGGCGGTCGTGAAATGGCTCGAGCTGCCGAAACCACATTCCATCGCGATTTCCGTCGCCGACAGATTGGTCGATCGCAGCATGTCCGCGGACTGCTCCAACCGTCGCTGCGCAATGAATGCATGCGGCGTCATGCCTGTCGACTGCTTGAACGCCCTCCAGAAATGGAACCGGCTAACCCCAATTTCTTTTGCCAGATCGGCGAGCGTAGGTCTGCCGTCCGACAACGTCTCGATCATGTCCACCGCCCGCTTGAGATCGAACGATGACAAACCGCCTTTTGCCGGCTCCTGATGGAAGCCGTTCAACCTGAACATTTGCCCGAGCAATTGCGTGGCCTGGCACTCCACCATCGTTGCGCTGATGGGGTCAGGCTGCTTGAGCTCCAAGGCAATCCTCTGCAACGCCAACTCTACAGTGCCGTCCCGAAATCCGATCGAAGGCGGCAGCACTGCCGGGCGATGGCGAGCCATTCCCGCAAACACATCGTCGGCGAACCCTTTTTCAATCGACACCAGGAGGTAGGAAGCGGTCGCGTCCCCCTCGTCCCACCCACTCCAATCACTGCCGGCGGGCATGAAGATTGTCGAACCGGCCCGGCGCGGCAAAAAGGCAATCCGGCGCCCATCCACAATGTCTTCTCCGCGGCACGCCGTGCCCTTCAGGTTCATCAAGAACACATGGTTTGGCTGGAGGATTCTTGTCTCCTGGCGCTCAAGCCCGGTTCTTTTGACCACGTCCGCCCGCACGCTCCCCCAATTCTCATATTTGTGGGCAAGCGACTGATGCCGTGAACGGCGGTTCTCGGTCGGGTCGAGCGCAAGAGTATTCACGTATCCACAGCCTCCTTACTGGCGAGTGGCCAGTCGTCGCATGATGTGGCGAACCATGAGTTGCTGAACAACACGCAAATAACTCTGGATTGGTAGAAGATGTGACTTTAGCGAAAAAATGGCAAACGAGTGAAAGCCGCCTGTATCCGGCATGCCTACCAGTTGGCTTAGCCAATACTTGAGCCCGGCGAAATATTAGACCACACTTATCTTAGTGGAATTTCCCCCGTCGACGTATCGGCATCTCACCAATGGAACGGTGCTGGAGGCATACTGCGATGCGTGGACTCAACGACTTTCTGGCTGAGTGCGACCATGGCCCACGGATCAACGGACTGGCTGGCTTTTTCGCCGCGATCGCCGCTGGCAAGAGCGGGATGCCAATCCGCAAGCCCGTCGCCGACGCCCGCCTTCTTCCGAGCGATGAACTGCTGCGCGACCTGGTCAGCCTGCACGCGGCACGACAAGGTTTTTTCGACCAGCACTATCACGGCAGCATTCCTTATAGATTGGAGGAAGAGTGCCGGATGGCCTACGCAGTGCTGAAATACGCACGGCACCGTGGCGCGCCGCTTTCGCTATACAGCCTTGGAACAGCGGAAGGCACGATGGCGAGAACACTGTCGGAACTGTCCGATGGACAGGTACGCTCCCTGTCGTGCAGCCCGAACGCGGAGAATTACAAATGCTTCATGGCCTATGGCCAACCGCCGCACGCCGACTTCTTCATCGGCCCCTTCCACAAATTGACCAAGGACGTCCTGGGCTCGGATCCGCGACTGGCAAATTTCGCTCACGGGTTCGACATTATTCTCGAAGATACGACCTTTCAGATGTACTCGCCCAATCGATCGGGACAGATCGAGTTCGTGACCCAGCACCTCAAGGCAGACGGAATCTTCGTCTTCGTCGAGAAGTTCCGGGCAACCGAGGAGCCGGACTACAGGCGTCGCGAATACCAGAAGGATTTCGGCTTCAAGGCGCGCTATTTTCCCCCAGACGAAATCGAGAAGAAGCAAACCCTCGTTCTGGACACGATGTTCGGCAATGAGGTGACTTTGGCAGAGATGGCTGACGCAATACGCGCGCATTTCACCTACTGCGCCCTGACGTGGAACAGCGGAAATTTCTGCAGCCTCGCGGCGAGCAATAGCGAGGAAAACCTAAACCGGTACCTCTCCCAGATGGCCACTCCGGCCATTCCGCACGAGTACGTCTACGAAACGAGCTTGTGTCCGCCCCTGCCCGTTAGCGTCCCCGCCGCGCAGGAATAGGCTCCTGCGCTTTGGGACAGGTCGACAACACGCTCCGCCGTTTGGACCATGTCTTCGCAGCTGTCGATCATGGTAGCCTCAGGCAGGCCGCAAGAGTTCTCAGAGTGAGGGAGTCCTGTGTCAGCCGCAACATCGTCGCTCTCGAGCAATTGCTGGACATGCAGTTATTTGACCGCGACGTCCATGGCGTTCGGCTGACCGAGGCAGGCCGGGCCTGGGTCGATCTTGTCCGGGCCCATTATGAAGGCTTGCAGGATGCATTGGCTGCAGGTAGTCGCGGTCACCAGGATGCCAAAACGATCAGAATAGGGTTATGCGCCCAGATGGGGCGCACGTTCGTGGCACGTCTCATCGATCGTTTTGGCCATTTGCATCCGGACGTGTGCGTCGTGATCGAAGACGTTCCACTCGAACAGTGCCTGGCGGCTATACGCCGCCGGCGCCTCGACATCGTCTTCACGCACGGGCTTGAGAACGCCGCCTTATGCCGTAGCGAGATATTTGCGCACGAGCGCTTGTTCGTTCTCCTGCCCTGCCGCCATCCGCTTGCTGAAAGGGCTGCGGTTACATGGGCAGATCTTGCAGGTACGTGTCTACTGGTTTCAGGCGGATCCTCCCGGGATCTGCGTTTGCTGGAGCATATCGCTGCGAATGGTGGCCCCACTGTCCAGATATGTCGCGCCAGCGAAGCAACGGTCATCCTCAAGGTGCAACTCGGTCAAGGCGTGACTCTGGCGGGCGAGGGTTTTGCCAGGACAGTCGCCATCGACGCCATGGTTTGGAAACCGATCAGTGGCCAGAGCAGCGTCAGTTCGATCAAGGCAGTGTGGCTGGAATCGAACCCAAAGCGCGCGCTTTTGCGGCTGGTAGGGACCGCAAGAAACATGGTGGCAGTAACGCGACCCGGGCCTACCCCTTTCAATGCAGGAAGTTCGGGACGCCGCGGCGCGATTTCTGAAGTCACGCCATGACTCGGAGGCGCGACTAACGCGGTTCGACTTCAGTCGTCCGGCCCTCAACCACCCTCCGAACGCTTTGCTCTGGCAAAGCCCCGATCCGTCGCAATGAACCGCGCCAACATCGCGACGATGAGGCGCGGCGCATCGGCGGGCCGTTGCCCCGCTTCGCGGCCGAGTATCTCGGCATAAGCGGCCAGGTCGCGATGCAGTGACGCGGGGAGTTCCACCATGACCTTGACCGGCTTGTCGTCAGCGATTGGCCCCAGTTTCAGCTTCGCCATTTCAGCCTCCGTAAGGTTCGAGCACGAGATCGCGCGTGACGATGACGCGCACCGGGTATCCCGGTCGGATGATGAGTGTCGGCGCTATATTGAGCTGTCGCTGGACGATCTGCTGGCCTGTCTGGCTGATGCTGTCGGACGCACCCTGGCGCAGAGCGCGCACGATGTCGCTCTCCTGGCCTGATGAGCCTGCCTGCGCGCCGATGCTGAGGACCGTGGAAAGTGCTGCAGCCTTGAACAGTTCGCCCCAGTGATAATCGACGCCGTCCTCGAGGCCAGCATAGCCCTCGGCGTCCGCGCCAGGCTCGCGTTCCAGAACGATGGAGCGGCCGTTAGGAAAAATCAGTCTGGTCCATACCAGCAACACGCGACGCTGGCCGAAGCCGACACCATTGTCATACTGGCCGATGAGCCGCGTGCCCTGCGGAACGAGAAGGATGTGGCCGGTGGGGCTGTCATAGACATTCTCCGTTACCTGCGCGGTGATCTGACCCGGCAGGTCGGAACGAATGCCGGTGATGAGGGCGGCCGCGATGACGGCGCCCGCCTGCAGGACGTTCTTCGACGCCGGCGGCGCGACACGATCCGACGAGACGGTGCGCTTGTCCGGCGGCTGATTGAGGAACGCGAGTTGGCGATCCTGCGCCGAGGGCGTCGCAGGTTGCGGCGCGAGGCCAAGGCTGGCGAGGTCGGTCTGTGGGATGGTGCCTGTCGTGCCTGTTCCAGGCTGAGCGGCCGCCGCGTCACTTGCAGGCCGCGTTTGAGTGGACGCGAACAGACGCGCGGTTCTTGCCGATTCCAGTTCCTGTTCCCGGCGCTGCTCCTCCTGGTCCGGTCCAACGGGACCTGTCGATAGCGAGGGGCCGCCATTCTGCGCTGCGAGGATCGGGCGGCCAAGATCGCCGGGAAGCGGTGGGCCAAGCTTTGGAACGCCGGCATAGTCCTTTGGCAGGCCGGCGAGCCCATCGGGGGTCGAACGATTGTCGGTTGAATACAGCTCCTGATCCTGGCCTTGCTGACGGTTCTGAAGCGCGTAAATCAGCGCACCGCCGACACCGAGGCTAGCGGCGAGCCCCAGTCCGGCCAGCGCCTTGCGGGACAGACGTGTTACGCGCGGCGGCTCGGCGCGCAGCCGCATGGCCGCGGCCGGATCGCCTGTCAACGGCCGGGCCTCATCCTCGACCGACGCCTCCGGCCGGGCGTCATCCGCCGGCCCCCGGCCTTCTTGCTTCCCGGGATCCAATCTGTCGCTCATGATGACGGCCCTCCCCTGTCTGTTCGAAGGAACGTCGCTGGCGGGGTCTCACCAGCGCCACGCATCCATGAAAATCGACTGCTCCTTGCCCCATCAGTACGAGAGACCCGGATGCGCTGCTGGTTCTTGCCTGCGCCGAAGCGCAACTCGGCGGCGGTAAACAGCCGGTCGACGATCATGTAGTTGCCGCGCACGCGATAGTTGACCAGTTCGGACGTGTCGCCTTCCGGCCCGACCACGAAAAGTGGCGGCATCTCGCCCTGGCCGATGCCCCGCGGGAACTCGATGAACACCTGCTTGCCATCGTCGAAGGCGCGCAGCGGCCGCCACGGTGCGCGGTCGCCAGTCACCTGGTAGCGGAAATTGACGCGAGAAAGATCGATGCCTGTCGAGACCGGCTGTGCAGCCTCAGCCTGCTGGTTCTGCCTGCGCAAGGCGATGAGTTGGTCTTGCGGGTATTGCCAGGCAACCGACGCCATATAGGTCGACGGCGTCGAGCGCAGTTCCATGTGATAGGTGCGCCGATCGGTATTGATGACGAGATTGGTTATCAGGTCGGCGCGCGTCGGCTTGACGAGGATGTGGACCTGCTTGGCCCCGCCCGCTCCGCTCTCGGTATCGCCGATGATCCAGCGCACGTTGTCGCCGGCGGCAACGGGACCGGAGCCGACGAGCTGCTCGCCGGACTGGAGCGCGATGTCGGTGATCTGCCCCGGCGATGCATAGACCTGAAAAAGCGCACCATCAACGAACGGATAGACCTGCATCGAGTTGATGAAGCCATTGCGCACAGGCTGGACCCGCGCGGCCGCATTGGCCAGGTTCACGCGCGCGGTCGGATCGGTCGGTTCCGGCTCCGGCTTTGCCTCCTTGCCGACCGGCTTCAGCTGGCCGGGAAGCGGCAGCGGCTTTGACAGTTCCACCACCTTGACGGGCGGGGGCGGATCGACCGCCTGCACGGCCGGGATCGGATCGTCATATGATATCTCCGGCGGCTTCTCCCTGGTGGCGCACCCACTAACCACCGAAGTGCAAAGCAGGAATGCCGGGAAGGCTGTCTTGCGGAAAGCCGGTATTGCGCGGATGAGGAATGCCTGACGCCCTGCTTTCCAGGGGGCGGCTTTGCAGGCTGTGGGCGTCATTGTCCAAGCTCCTTCGACCAGTTGATGGCGTTGATGTAGATGCCGAGTGGATTCTTCCTCAGCGTGTCGGCGTCGCGCGGTTGCTGCACGACAATGGTGAGAATGGCGGACCAGCGCTCCGTAGAAGCGAGTGAGCCATCCTCATAGCGGCGTTCGACCCAGGCGATGCGGAAGCTTGCCGGCGATGCGCGGATGACCGACGACACGTCGACGGCGACCTGCTGTTTACCGACCTTGGTGAACGGGTCATTGGCGCGCGCATAGTCGTTGAGAGCCAGCGCCCCGCCCTGCGTCGCGAGGTCATAGGCGCGCAGCCAGTTCTGCCGCACGATGACCGGATCGGCGGGAATCGACCTGACCTGCTCGACGAAGTGCGCCAGGTAGAAGGCAATCTGGGGATCATTCGGCTGATAGTCGGCGACGGCAGGCCCCACAGCCTGCGCCTGGCCGAGACGATCGACCTGCACCACCCAGGGCACGATCGAGCCATTGGCGGTTTGCCAGATGAGTGCGGCGGAGAAGCCCGCGGCGAGCGCCAGGCAACCGAAGGCCATGGTGCGCCAATTGCGCGCCTGCACGCGAGCCGAACCGATGCGCTCGTCCCAGACCTGGGCAGCGCGTTGGTAGGGCGTCTCGGGTTGTGGGGATTTGCCATAGTGCGTGGACGGTCGTTTGAACATGGTCAGTCTCTTTCAGAGAGGTTGATCGAGGAGCCGCTGCCATGGCTGTCACCACTGCGAACGGCGTGGGCGGCGGCCTGGACGCCATGGGTCATCTGTTGCGAGCGCTTCATGCGCTTCGCCCAGGCGGGCTGACTTTCGGTGGCGTAGGACGCGACGGGAGCGGAGCCGGCTTCGCCGGCGTTCGCGCCGATAGTGCCGGCGGTGGAGGATCCGCCCGTCGTCTCGAAGGCAGCGCGAGCGCCGGACTGGTAGCTCTGCTTCACGCTGCCTGCTGCATGATCGGCCGCGCGCTTCAACGGTGAGATGGCCCCTTGGGCGCCGGCGCTGATGACACCGCCGAGCCCGGATGCGACGCTGGAAAGGCCTGACTGTCCGGCCGCGCCGAGGCCGTAGGCTGTGGATGCCCTGCCCGCCGTTGCGGCACCGCCACGGGCCGCCGCTGCCGCACCGCCGCCGACAGCCGCGCCGCCGGATAGGACGGCGCCGCCGGCCGCTGCGCCCACTGCGACCATGCCGCCGGCGGCGAGCCCGGTGCCGACCGCCGCACCCGCGCCGAGCTGCGGGCCGCCGGAGACGAGACCATTGGCAATGCCAGGTCCGAATATGCCAAGGCCGAGCAGCGACAGCGCGGCCAGCACGATCGCCATGGCATCGTCGATCGACGGCGTGGTCCCACCGAATCCCGAAGTGAACTCGGAAAAGAGCGTCGAGCCGATGCCGATGATGACGGCGAGCACCAGCACCTTGATGCCGGACGAGATGACGTTGCCGAGCACCCGCTCGGCTATGAACGCGGATTTGCCGAACAGACCGAAGGGAATCAGCACGAAACCGGCGAGCGTCGTCAGCTTGAACTCGATCAGCGTGACGAAAAGCTGGATTGCCAGGATGAAGAAGGCCAGCAGCACCAGCGCCCAGGCGAAGAACATGCAGGCGATCTGGATGAAGTTCTCGAAGAAGGACCAATAACCCATCAGGTTCGAGATCGAGTCCAGCAACGGCCGGCCGGCATCGAGCCCGGTCTGCGCCACCTTGCCCGGGCGCATGAGATCGTTGACGGTAAAACCCGTACCCGAGGCCTTCAGGCCAAGCCCGGCGAAGCTTTCAAAGACGATGCGGGCGAGATTGTTCCAGTTGGAGATGAGGTAGGCGAAGACGCCGACGAACAGCGTCTTCTTGACGAGGCGCGCCATGATGTCGTCGTCGGCACCCCAGGACCAGAAGAGTGCCGCCAACGTCACGTCGATGACGATCAGGGTCGTGGCGATGAAGCCGACCTCGCCGCCGAGCAGGCCGAAGCCGCTGTCGATGTAGCGCGTGAAGACTTCGAGGAAATGGTCGATGACGCCCATGCCGCCCATGTCAGCGAGCCTCCGGCCGGGGCGGCTCAATCTGTATCGCGGGAGCGGTCACATCCGGCCGCTTCCCTTCTTTCCGGTTAGCCGACGCCGCAACATTCGGAAACAGCGTTGTCGGCGCCTCCGGAGCAGGCGCGGTTGCCGAGTCACGTTGACCGAGAAACCAGCGCCGGCTTTCTGCCCAGGCTTTCAGACAACCAGGATCGCGAGGACCGGCCTCGCCGATCCCGGAACAGCGACACAATTCGGCCGCGAGCGGATCTTGTGACGCGATGGAACGGTCCCGCGTCGCCAGGGCGTCAGGCTCATCGTCCTTGCTGCTCATCTCGATTGCGGTCACTGTCAAAGCGACAGCGATGAAGACGACTGCGCCGATGCGAGCGAGGAGCTTGCCTTCCATCGCGCCGGCCTCAGTTCTTGGCATAGAACATCTGCGCACTGCCGGGCTGGTAGCCCGAGCCCTGGGTCAGGAAGCGGCGGCGCTGCTCCCGGCCCTGGTCCGCGGCGGTGGCCTGCTCGGCCGATTGCAACGCCTGCGCCCGACCGTTCGCGGCGACGACCGCGGTGAGATCGGCGAGTTGCTGCGCCTGAAGCGCGAGGAGCTGGTTGCCGGCCTGTGTTGCCTGAAGCGCTCCGGTCGCACCCTGGCTCTGGCCGACCAGCGCCGACATCTCACTGCGATTGGTGTCAATGTTGCCGACGACGCCCGCCTGCACCCGCATGGCATCCTGAAGGCCACCAACCGTGTTGCCCCAGCGCGAGCGCGCTTCGGCGACAAGTTGCTGGTCCGAAGCCGACATCGAGACGTTGCCGTATTTCTGCTGGAACGCCTGATCGATCTGCTGGACGTCATAGGCAACGTTCTGCGCCTGACCGAGCAATTGCTGCGTACGCTGCACGGACTGCTGGAGCTCTTGCAGTGAGGAGAACGGCAGGCTTGCGAGATTGCGGGCCTGGTTGATGAGCATCTGCGCTTCGTTCTGAAGCGAAGTGATCTGGTTGGTGATCTGCTCGAGCGAGCGCCCTGCGGTCAGGACGTTTTGCGAATAGTTCGACGGATCGAAAACGATCAAGGCCTGCGCGGGTGTCGCCAGCATGGGCGAGAGCGCGGCGGGCGCGACAAGCAGTGCGGCAGCGAGCCGCATGCCAAGGGAGCGACGCAGTTTCATGGGAACTTCTCCTTGTTGGTGAGGGCGGGGCTGGTTAGGGCGGGAACGAGTTCAGCGGCCCAGCCGACGCCACGGTGGTTGAGCCAGGCAGCGAGGAAACCGTCGCGGCCGTGTTCCGCGAAGATGCGGGCGATCGCCGTCTGGTCGGTCTTCGCGGATACAGCGCAAAGCGCGAGTGCCACATCCGACAGACCGAGCTCGAACAGCCGGTTGCCGCGACGGGACTGGCAGTAGTAGTCGCGCTTCGGAATCGCCCGCGCGATGATCTCGATCTGCCGATCGTTGAGGCCGAAGCGGCGATAGATCGCGGTGATCTGCGGCTCGATGGCGCGCTCGTTCGGCAGGAGAAGCCGAGTCTGGCAGCTCTCGATGATCGCGGGCGCGATTGCCGAACCATCGATGTCGCTGAGGGACTGCGTGGCGAAGATGACGCTGGCGTTCTTCTTGCGCAGCGTCTTCAGCCATTCGCGGAGCTGGCCGGCAAAACCCTCATCGTCCAGCGCAAGCCAGCCTTCGTCGATGATGAGGAGGGTTGGCGAGCCATCGAGCCGGTCCTCGATGCGATGGAAGAGATAGGACAGGACCGCGGGAGCGGCGCCCGTTCCGATCAGCCCTTCGGTCTCGAATGCCTGAACCGAGGCCGATCCGAGATGTTCGCGCTCGGCATCAAGCAAGCGTCCGTATGGACCACCTACGCAGTAAGGGCGCAGTGCCTGCTTGAGATCATTTGATTGAAGCAGCACGACCAGGCCGGTGATGGTGCGCTCCTCGACAGGCGCCGACGCCAGAGAGCTCAACGCCGTCCAGATATGCTCCTTGACCTCAGGCGTGATCGTCACATTCTCGCGCGTCAGGATCGCGACGATCCAGTCGGCGGCCCAGGCGCGCTCGGGGACATCATGAATGCGGGCGAACGGCTGAAGGCTGACGCTATCGATCGCCCCATCGCTGAGTTCGCCGCCGAGATCATGCCAGTCGCCGCCCATGGCGAGTGCGGCCGCGCGGATCGAACCGCCGAAATCGAAGGCGAAAACCTGTGACCCTGCATAGCGGCGGAACTGCAGCGCCATCAGTGCCAAAAGCACGGACTTGCCCGCGCCGGTCGGGCCGACGATCAGCGTATGGCCGACGTCACTGACGTGAAGCGAAAGCCGGAACGGGGTCGAGCCTTCGGTCTTGCCGAAGAGCAGAGGGGGCGCTGCAAAATGCTCGTCCCGTTCCGGCCCCGCCCACACCGCGGAAAGCGGAATGATGTGGGCGAGATTGAGCGTGGAGATGGGAGGTTGACGGACATTGGCGTAAACATGACCCGGCAGGCTGCCGAGCCACGCGCCGACGGCGTTGATGGTTTCGATAATCGCGGTAAAATCGCGGCCCTGGATGACCTTTTCGACCAGGCGCAAGTTTTTCGTCGGCGATGCCGGGGTCATCGTCCCACACCGTCACCGTCGCGGTGACATAGGCCATGCCGGCATAGTCGGCGCCGAGCTCCTGCAGCGCCATGTCGGCATCGGCGGCCTTGTTTGCGGCGTCGGTGTCGACGAGGACGGACGCCTCGTTGGTCATCACCTCCTTGAGGATCGCCGCGATCGATTTGCGCTTGGCGAACCATTGACGCCGGATCTTTGTCAGCAGCCTGGTGGCATCGGTCTTGTCGAGCAGGATCGCGCGGGTCGACCAGCGATACGGGAACGCCAGCCGGTTCAGTTCGTCGAGCAGACCCGGCGTGGTCGCGGTCGGGAAACCCGTGACCGTGAGAATGCGCAGATGCGAGGCGCCGAGCCGCGGCACGAGCCCCCCGGTCAGCGGCTGGTCGGCCAGCATGGCGTCGAGATACATCGGCGTTTCGGGAACGCGGACACGGTGGCGATTGGTCGAGACGCAATCATGCAGATAGGTCAGCGTCTCGGCGTCATCGAGCCAGCGGCACTCCGGCATGAAGGCTTCGACGAGGCGCAGGACGCGATCACTGCGGTCGGCGAACCCGGCCAGCACCTCATGGGGGTCGAGCCCCTTCTTCGCGCGCCCTTCGTATAGCCAGCTTTCCGCTCGCGCGGCGTCTTCGGCGGGCGCAAGATAGGTGAGCGTCAGGAAGTAGCTGGACTCGAAATGCGCGCCGGCCTCCTCGAAGCCCGCCTTTCGCTCGGCATCGACCAGCGTGGAGGCCGCATCCGGAAAGCTGCTGTCGGGATAGCGGGTCGAGGCATGGCGCTGCGCTTCGGCGAAGATCGCCCAACCGGAGCCGAGACGGCGGAAGGCATTGTTGAGCCGGCCGGCGACGGCAACCAGTTCGGCCGGAACGGCGCTGTCGAGATCAGGACCGCGAAAGCGCGCGGTGCGCTGGAAGCTGCCGTCCTTGTTGAGGACAACGCCGGCGCCGACCAATGCCACCCAGGGCAGGAAGTCGGCGAGCCGGCTGCTACGGTTGCGGTATTCGGCAAGGTTCATCATTGGCGCGACCTCGCTCAGACCGTGAGATGCGCAGGGATGCGCAGATGCCGGCGAACGACGTCGACGAAAAGCGGATCGCGCTTGGCGGCCCAGACGGCGGCGACATGGCCGATGGCCCAGATGGCGATGCCGACGAGCCACAGACGCAGCCCCAGCCCCACGGCGCCGGCGAGCGTCCCGTTCATGATGGCAATGGCACGCGGGGCGCCACCGAGCAGGATCGGCTCGGTCAGCGCCCGGTGCACGAGGACCGCATAACCCGGCACTGCGTAGTCCGGCATTGGGCCGCCCTGTTCGACAGCGCCCCCCATCAGACCAGCGCTCCGCCGCCGAACGAGAAGAACGACAGGAAGAAGCTCGACGCCGCGAAAGCGATGGACAGGCCGAACACGATCTGGATGAGCCGGCGGAAGCCGCCCGACGTGTCGCC
Organism: Mesorhizobium sp. M1050; assembly: GCF_040318715.1. NCBI lineage: Bacteria > Pseudomonadati > Pseudomonadota > Alphaproteobacteria > Hyphomicrobiales > Phyllobacteriaceae > Mesorhizobium > Mesorhizobium sp. M1050. Next base: position 43,948 of record NZ_JAMYMV010000039.1, read on the forward strand.
GAAGGCGAGCGTCAGGCCGGTGACGATGATGATGATCACCGCCATGATCTTGGCGACCGGGCCTTCGATCGACTGGAGGATCTGTTGCAGTGGCTGTTCCCACGGCATCGACGAGCCGGAGGCATGGGCGGGCGCGGCCATCACCAGGAGGAGCGTGGCACCCGAAACGGTCATGGCGAGACGATGGCGCGCGAGGCGCAGGCGTTGGATCATGGATTTTCTCCTTCAGGGCTTTGGATGAGCAAGGTCGGGCTGTCGCCGCTTGCGAGGACGGCTGGCGCGACCCGGTAATCACCGTCCGGGCGCAGGCCATCGACACAAGCGAGCTCGGACAGCCGGCGCGCGGAACCGCGGCCGGAAAGGACGGCAACCAGGTCGATCGTCTCGGCGATCAGAGCGCGCGGGACCGTGACGACGGCTTCCTGGATGAGTTGCTCCATGCGTCGGAGCGCGCCGAGGGCGCTGCCGGCGTGGATCGTGCCGAGGCCGCCGGGGTGGCCGGTGCCCCAGGCCTTGAGCAACTCGAGTGCCTCGGCTCCGCGCACCTCGCCGACCGGAATGCGGTCGGGGCGCAGGCGCAGCGACGAACGAACGAGATCGGAGAGCGACGCGACACCGTCTTTCGTGCGCATTGCCACGAGATTTGGGGCGGCGCATTGCAGTTCGCGCGTATCCTCGATGATGACGACGCGATCGGCGGTCTTGGCCACTTCAGCGAGCAGCGCGTTGATCAACGTGGTCTTGCCGGTGGATGTGCCGCCTGCAACGAGAATGTTGGCGCGGTTGGCAACGCCCTGGCGCAGCGTGTCCGCTTGGCACACCGACATGATCCCGGCCGCGACATAGTCCTCAAGGGTGAAGATGGCGACGGCGGGCTTACGGATCGCGAAGGCGGGCGCTGCGACGACAGGAGGAAGGAGCCCCTCAAACCTCTCCCCCGTCTCGGGCAACTCGGCCGAGATGCGTGGGGCGCCGGCATGGACTTCGGCACCGACATGATGAGCGACGAGGCGAACGATGCGTTCGCCGTCCGCAGCCGACAGGCGCTCTCCTGTGTCGGACAATCCCTCGGACAGGCGATCTATCCACAAACGCCCATCGGGATTGAGCATCACCTCGACGATGCCGGCGTCGTCGAGATAGCGGGCGATCGCGGGTCCGAGCGCTGTGCGCAACATGCGTGCGCCGCGAGCCAGACCTTCTGAATTGTGAGGCGAAGCTGCCATCCTGTCCCCGTTTCGATCCGGGGGAACATTGGCGGCCCCTGGACGGGGATGATTAAGAGAGCCGTATCTCGAGAGGTTTCAACACCTATGTCGAGGCGTAGTGGCTTAGCGTGCAAATACAGGAGATTGGCGGTGCCGACGTAAACGGCGCAAGTCGGCGATTATTAGTTCTGCTTTAGGTACGGCGATTATCTATATGGTCCTCGACAGGCCGGGACCCGTAATCCACGTATTAGACTGCGCATATCAGGCGAATCCGCTGCGACAGCTACGAGGGTTGCCCAGCGTCTCTTGATTTTGTACCAACCCTATGATCGAAAACATGGAGGCTGATTATGGACGACTACGACAACGAAAAAGGCGCAAAGCGTGAAGACGTGCGCGCCTCGTTGAAGGGATGGGCTTGGTTTATTGCTCTGACGCTCGGGATCTTTGGTGCCGCCTACGCTTGGATTGAGGTCTAAGCGCGCGCCTTAGGTACGGGGCTTAGAGACCCGACGCTGGCGCGCTGCAACACCGTCGATAGCTTCGAGTCGCTGCGAAGCCCAGCTGGGAAATTGTCGCCGTAGGTCTGACGAAGGGTGTCCGCCTTCGTGTTCCCGTGCTTTTCGCTAATCCTACCGTCCTGGTTGCGGTGGCGCCCATCCGAACCTGGATAATCAATTGTGCGCTCGTCGGCAAAGCCGTCAGATCACGCGGCTTCAGCACGAGTTGACCGGCGAGGCTTGTGGCGAACCACCACGTCGACCTTGTAGTCGAGCCGGTCCAGACAGCGAACCAGCCTGTCTATCGAAAACTTACCCGTCCGCCCGGTGGTGATCGCGGAGACGTCGGGCTGCTTCATTCCGAGCAGTTCAGCCGACTTCGCCTGGGTCAGGCGCCGGCGCTTGATAATGGCGCGGATCTCGCGGGCCAGCTTGGCCTTGAGCAATTCCTCTTCGGGATTGTCAAAGCCGAGGTCCGCAAACACATTGCCGCTGCTCACTTCGGCGGTGATGTCTTCTGTCATAACTTTGTTCCCTTCCCATAGTTTTCGCGATAGTGCGCCTCGGCCGCCTTCAATCGCACTGTCACGAGATCGATTTCGTGCTTGGGCGTCTCCCTGCCCTTCCTCGACTTCTTCTGGAAACAATGAAGCACGTAGATCACACCAGCGAAACGGACTGTGTAGACGGCCCGGTAGGTATCTCCGTCGAAGTCGTCGACCACCTCAAGGATGCTGCGGCCCCCAAACCCTTTCAGGGCTTTGACAGCCGGGTGCTCCTCACCATTCTGGGCGTCGTTGATTGCGACACCCATCAACCGGCGAACCTCGACCGGAAACTCGCGCAGGTCGTCCTTCGACGACCCCATCCATACCGTGGGCTTTTGGTTTCTCATTCGCCCTTTGCCTTATAGCATACAGACTATAATTTTCAACGAAAAATCCTGTCACCGCCTAGCCACTGAAAATGACTGGTTCGGCTCAGACGGCTGTTTCTTCCAAGTGATCATAGAAGCTCATGAAGGGGTGGTCCCTCATGCAATCACGGATCTTAATTTGCGGATTTCGCGCCCAACATGGTTCCCGTATCAGCGACCCCACCCTGCGGCTGTCTAGTTCTCGTCTGCCAAACCCGACAGGTTGGCAACGCACGTTCCATGACAACATATCGTTCCAACGCTTTGATATATTTTACATATTGATGCTTGCGAAATCTCGGTCCGCCAGTCCATTTAGCGCGCGGGCGTGCCGGGCTGGTTTGTGTCCAGACCGCCATCGATGTCCTCGGAGATCTCCTGCCGAAGCTTTGGACCTTTCGCCAGGCGCCGGCCGAGCGCGGTGACGAAGGCATCATAGCGCTCGCCAGCCTTGGCGTGGGCTGCCTGTGCCGCGGGCTCGGGCAACGCTGGTGTTGTCGCCAGCCAGAAGCGGACGAAAACAGCGAGCGTCTCCACGGCAATCCCGAGATCGCGCTCCTGGCGTGCCGTACGGCGATCGAGTTGATCGAGCCGCTTGGTGATCGCCGCCTCCTGGCGCTCGGCGGCATCGGGCGAGAGGAACGACTCGATGGCCGCCTCGGCAACGAGTGATCGTGAAAGATCTCGTCGCGCCGCATGTTCGGCCAGCCTGCTCATGACCTTCGGATCGAGATAGACGGACAGGCGTTGTTTGCGGGGTGCCTTTATCATGGGAGCCTCACATATCCACGCCGTCGCCGGGGTCGAGCGACGCCTGCCGCGCAATGCCCTGCATGAGGCGCGTCAGTCGACGGTTGCGGGCAACCTCGTCCTCCACGTCATCCAGGTGATCGATCTCGAATTCGTTCTCGGTCGAAGGCTTCACGACCTGCTCGACGCGACTGAGCTCAGGTTGTCGACGACGCTCGGAATCAGTTGTGTCGTCATCCGTGGCCGACGGCGCCGACGTGGCTTCACCAATCTGCGGACGCGAAGGCAGAGGCAGTCTGGTCCAGTCGTCGGGCCTCCCCTCCTCCGCCGCCGCCGTCAGCACCGGCGGCGGCAGGATACGTTCCCGGAAACGAACATCCTCATGATAGCGCGCCTTTTTGGCACGGATCGGCGGCGCACCCGAAACCATGACAATCTCGTCGGTGGCCGGCAGCTGCATCACTTCACCAGGCGTCAGCAGAGGCCGAGCCGTCTCCGAACGGGACACCATGAGATGACCGAGCCACGGCGACAGCCGGTGGCCGGCATAGTTCCTCATGGCCCTCATCTCGGTCGCTGTTCCCAGCGCGTCCGACACGCGCTTGGCGGTGCGCTCGTCATTGGTGGCAAAGCTTACCCGGACATGACAGTTGTCGAGGATCGAGTTGTTGGCGCCGTACGCCCTCTCGATCTGATTGAGGGATTGAGCGATCAGGAAGCTTTTCAGGCCGTAGCCGGCCATGAAGGCGAGCGCCGACTCAAAAAAGTCGAGGCGGCCAAGCGCCGGGAACTCGTCGAGCATCAGGAGCAGCCGGTGCCCTTTGGCCCTCACCTGCAGATCTTCAGTCAAGCGGCGACCGATCTGATTGAGGATCAGGCGAATGAGCGGCTTGGTCCGGTTGATGTCGGACGGCGGTACGACGAGGTAGAGTGTCGTCGGATGGTCGTCGTCGACAAGGTCGGTGATGCGCCAGTCGCAGCGGCGCGTGACCTCGGCCACGACAGGATCGCGATAGAGGCCGAGGAACGACATGGCGGTGGACAGCACGCCCGAGCGCTCGTTGTCTGATTTGTTCAAGAGCTCCCGCGCGGCGCTGGCGATGACCGGGTGCGGACCCGCTTCACCCAGATGCGCAGTTTTCATCATCGCGGACAGCGTCGATTCGATCGGACGCTTTGGATCGGAGAGGAAACCGGCAACGCCGGCAAGCGTCTTGTCGTGCTCGGCGTAGAGGACATGCAGGATCGCGCCGACCAGAAGGGCATGGCTGGTTTTCTCCCAATGATTTCGCCGCTCGAGCGAGCCTTCAGGATCGACCAGGATATCGGCGATGTTTTGAACATCGCGGACCTCCCATTCGCCGCGACGCACCTCAAGCAGCGGGTTGTAGGACGAGGATCTCGAATTGGTTGGATCGAACAGCAAGACACGGCCATGCCTGGCGCGGAAGCCCGCGGTGAGCTGCCAATTCTCGCCCTTGATATCGTGAACGACGGCTGAGCCCGGCCAGGTCAGCAGTGACGGGACGACGAGGCCGACACCCTTGCCCGAACGTGTGGGCGCGAAGCACAGCACGTGCTCCGGTCCGTCGTGGCGCAGATAGGCGCCGTCAAACCGCCCAAGCACCACTCCATCGGAGCCGAGAAGGCCAGATGCCTTGACCTCCTGCTTGTCTGCCCAGCGGGCGGAGCCGTAGGTCTCGACCTTCTTGGCCTCGCGAGCCCGCCATACCGACATGCCGATGGCGACGGCGACGGACGCGAAACCGCCCGACGCCGCGATAAAGGCTCCCTCCACGAAGATCGACGGCGCGTAAGCATCGAAGCCATACCACCACCAGAAGAAGGACGGCGGAAGGTAGAACGGAAAACCCAGGACATGGAACCATGGCCTGCCGAGCTCGGGCTGGAAATCCAGGCGCCAGGCCACCCACTCCGTCGCGCTCCAGGTGGTGATCAGCACGATCATCAAGACCGCGAGGATCTGGCCCCAGAGAATCTTGGTGGCGGACATAGTCACGGTCCTTTCTTCAACGTGAGGTTAGAGGCCGAGGCCTCGCTTGCGGCCGAAGCTCCAGTCGATGCCGCCGTCATTGCGAGCAACGCCAGAGACGTGGCGGCCAAGATGCTTTTCGAGAGACGGCGTCCAAGGCACCAGCTGGAAACCGAGGCCGTCATCGATCATGGCGAAGCGGCCCGACGCGAGCGTGAAGCGCTGCCGGTAGGAACCCGTGACATATTCGCCGCCGCGGGTGCGGTTGAAAGGCTGGCCGGTTTCGGCCGAGAGCTTTTCACTGAGCGCCTCCAACTCGCGGCGACGCAGCGTGTCGATCAGATTGCGCGTAAAGCTGATGCGTTGGCCCTGCCGCTCGCCGAGGCCCTGTTCGACGAGGTGGTCGGCGCGGCGCTGCATTGCCTGCCGCACCTCGGCGCCGAAGCCGCCTTCCGACAGCGCAATCGGTTCGCGGGCGATATTCTGACGGTCAAGCCAGGTCGCGCCGGCGGCGGAAACCTGCCGCTCAATATCGAGATCGGAACGGACGGCAAGTGCTGCGCGCGAATGTCCCTGCGCGTCATGGAACTTGCGCAGCTCGACGATCGAACCCGGAGCGCTGTCGCCGGCGGCATCGAGATCGGACAGCTTGATGTGATGTGTGCGACCGTCGGTGCCATCGACCACGGCGTAGGCGCTGCCCTTCAGCTCATCATCGAGACCGCGGTCGACCAGCCGACCCACGATCGGTGTGTCGAGGCGCTCCGCCGCCAGCACATAGGTCGCCGAGCCGCGCTCGATGCCCTTTTCGGTCAGGGCGATCCGCTTGATGATGTCACCGCGTTCGCCAAGCTCGCGCAGCGTCGCCTCGGCCTTGTCGTCGATGATCCACTGGCCCGGGCCGACCTGTTCGGCAAGGCCGAGGGTTTGGAGCTTGCGCACCCGCCCGACCTTCAGCACGTGATACTCGTCGGGCTGGGCGTTCGTCGGGGACGCAAGATCGACAACGGCTGTGTCGCGGCCATCGCGAACAAGCTGCCGGTCAAGCTGGGTCCAGCGTTCGGCCTCGACCTGGCGCTGCAGATTGCGGCGGATGTCGAGATCTGTGCGCGGGCCGAGTTCCTGGGTAACGAGATCGGCGGCGCGGGCGCGCATTCCCTCCTTGATGTAATCGCGGGAGATCACGAGATCCTGCCCGTCATCAGTGCGACCGCGCAGGATGATGTGAAGGTGCGGGTTGTCGGTGTTCCAGTGATCGACGCCGGCCCAATCGAGCTTTGTGCCGAGGTCCTTTTCCATCTGGCCCATTAGATCGCGGGCGAAGGCTTTGAGGTCCGCCATGTCTACAGCATCTTCCGGCGAGACGATGAAGCGAAAGTGGTGGCGATCATCGCCGCACCACTCGGCGAAAGCACCCCCATCCACCTCACCGGTCTCCGGCCCGAACAGCCTTGTCTTCTCCCCGTCACGGGTGACGCCCTCGCGGCGCAGATAGGTGAGATGGGCCGCAAGCGGCGCGCCGCGCGCGTGATGGCGCACCAGCCGTGTCTTGATGATCACGGTTCGCGAGGGGCCGGTGAGGAGACGATTGGCGCGCACGCTCGCCGAGCGGCCACGCCCGAACGTCGAGCGATTGCCCGGACTGATCCGGCCGGAGCGAGAGATGCGGGCGCCGGCCTTCTGAGCGGCGGCAAGCGCCTGCGCGATGAAGGGCCTGGCGCGCTGGGTTCCAGACGAGCGGATGCGGCCGGGGCGGATTCGGAAACCATCCTCACCGTTCATGGCGAAGATCTGCACATCGTATCAAGGCATGGAAATCACAGCGAAAACAGTGCTCCGGCGAGGTGCGGCAGATCTTCGCACCTCGCGGAACTCCTGCATAACCTCTTGAAACAACACAACCGATCGACGCCGCACCTCGCGGCCTTTTATCTAGCCATCTTCCGGTTGTTCTGCCCACCTTCCGCCTCCACCCACGCCACGGTGCGCTGGAGCTTGCGGTTGCGCGAAGACGACCATGCGCGCTCATGGCTGGATCCCTTCGCCCGCTCGCGCCACGAAGAGGCCTTCGGACAGCGGCACGATGGCGGAGACATCGCGCACGGTGGATGCGGAGCTCGCGTTATTTGGTGGTCGCTCGGTCGGCACGTGAGCGACAGCTTGTATGCGATCCGGCTGACCGACGAAGAGCGAGCCGTGCTTCCACGAAATGGCCTCGACAGACGTGACTGCGAAAGGGCGCATACCCTCGCTTTCACCGAACAGGGGGGCAAGTGCTGCGACATAGGCGCGGGTCTCGGCCGGTAATTGACGCCCAGTGAGGTAGGCTTGGTAGCGCGCAGGTCCCGCGTTGTAGGCCGCCAGAAACCCCGGTGAGCCGAAGCGATCGTGCAGTTCGCGCAGATACGCCGTTCCTGCCAGGATGTTGTCCCGGGGATCGAACGGATCGCGGCCAAGCGACCAGCGGGCGCGCAGATCATCCCATGTGCCGGGCATGATCTGCATCAAGCCGCGGGCGCCTGCGCTGGAGACGGCGCGCACATCGCCCGCACTCTCCTTGCGCATGATGGCGCGTATCAATGCGTTTGGAACGCCGAAGCGGTGCGAGGCTTCTGCGATATGCGCGCCGAACGGATCGCGTTGGGACGGGCTTGGGACGGCCAAGTCCTGCGCCACTGTCGCCGCCGGCATGACGGTCGCGACGGTCAGGCCGCAGAGGAGGAGCAGAGCCATGCGCCGGGCAGCGCGAAGCGGCCCGGGCGCACCGCGATGGCTCGTCGACGGACGGCGAGCGCGCATCGTTCAATCCTTCTCGCTACGGTCGCGCGGTCGCGCCCAGTGCAGCGACCAGGAGGTTTTGTCGTCGCCATTGCGAAAGAGGTTCGCGCGTATCGGCTGCGCGAAGGTCGGGTCGTCGAGCTGGATCGAGACATAGTCTCCGGCCTTTTCGCTGGAGCGTTTCCAGCCGGCACCAATCTCGGGGCCGTCGTCGTTTCCGGCGTGAACGCGGTAGTCAGGCGCATTCTCCGTTTCGCTCGCCTCTGCCGCCACAATGGCGATATCCAGGTTGAGGCTGAGCGTGTGGATCCGCCCGCTATAGCCAGTCTTCTGGCGCGTGAATTCCCCGATCTGTTGCATGTCAGGCTCCTGTTTTCAGTGGTGCGGTGATGAAGGCTGGCGGCACGACGCGCGCCGCCGGTCGCGCGCTCACCGCGTTGGCGCGCGCCATTCGAAGCGTCCGTTGCCCTCCTCGTCTGTCCACAACGGGACGGCACGGCCGATGATCTGGCTGGTGGAAAGGAGGCCGAAGTAACGTCCGTCGAGGCTGTCGCGGACCTGCCAGTTCATCAGGAAGACCTCGCCGGTCGGAATGCGGCGGCAGCCCTGCCAGACCGGCAGGTCACGGCCGGCCCGATCACGCTCGAGCGCCGCGCCCGCCTCGACACCGTCGACAGTGATGGTGAGGTTCGAGCGACAGACAAATTGCCCGGAAACGCCAAGGATGCGCTTCAAGAGTGGCACGCCCCTCGGCAGATAGCCGCGATCAGAGAGGAACGCCGCGAGTGGTTCGGGCGCGTCGACGGCGACAAGATCGGTGACCTCGAAGGGTCCGTCGAAGTCGATCGTGTAGAAGCCGATCGGTGCGCTAGCTGACGCATTCCAGATGAGCTTCGCGGGCATCGAAGTGAGGCCGGGATAACCGACGCCCATGGTTGCGAGAACGCTAGCGAGGATGATCCCGGCGCGCGTCACGGCTCGGTCCTCTTGCGCAGCAGGAACGCGCGATGTTGGTCGAGTGTGTAGCTGCGCGGCGCGTGGCCGGCGGTTATCCGGTTGTGGATGTGCCGCCAATGATCGGGCGACACCAACTCAGGCTCGATGTCGAGGCGCTGGATGGCGTCGATCGCCTGCAGCACGCGTTCGACCTTGGGCCAGCTCTCGACCTTCAGGAGGATGTCGCCTCCGGGGCGCACGAAGGGCAGTGTCTGATAGTGTTCGCCAGACGCGACCGCACGCACGATGTCGACACGTGAGATGATCGTTCCAAAATCGTTCGCCGCCCAGCGCACGAAGGCGAAGACCGCGCCGGGACGATAGGACAGGATGCGCCGGCGACGATCGATGATCTGTTCGTGGGCGTGCGTGCCGAACCGTATCCAGTTCTCAATCCTCTTCTCGACCCAGGTCAGTTCGACATGGATGAGATTGTCGGTAGCGTGGTGCGTGGCCGGGAACGTGCCGCGCATGCGGGGAGCCGCGATGCCAGTCATGAGGGTTCTCCTAATGTTGCTGGGACGAGCATCTCGCGCCGAGTGTTGGCGACGATGACGTCGTGCTCGAAGGCGGCGATGCGGTCGCGCTCCTGAGTCGTCATGTCGGTGGTCGGGCGCACGACCAAGGTCGCGAACTGATTTCCCTTGGAGGTCAATTCACCGGCGAGATGCAGCGTCAAAGTTGCCTTGCCGACACGGCTCTTTTGATTGAGCAGTGCGGCGATCATCGGGTGGCTCCCGGGCGCGGATCAAGAGGCGGATTCGGGACTTCGGAGCCGATGGTTGCCGTGCTGCTGCCGCCAGAAACCGATGGCCCATTCGAGGTCTTGTCGGTGTCTATGCTGAGTGCGTCGCTGGTTCGTCGGATGAGCCTCTGCACATTGCGCGCGCGCTCTTCAAAGTTAGAATCTTGGTTAGATTCTAAGTTAAGGGCGCGATTTCGGCTTTGCTTTCCTAGGGTTAGGCTCCGTTTTGGTTCCTGATAGCACGAGCCTGCGGTTCCCGATGGCACGATAGGTCCGGTTCCCGATAGCACAGGCTTTCCACAGGAGCCGATCCGCTCGAAGGCAAGCAGAACCCGGCCGCCAATCTCCACTTCCAGCGCAAGGGTGTAGCCGGGCAGCGGCTGGCGGCGGATGATGTCGCGCAGCTCGAAGGCAAAGCGCTTGTAGGGCGACAGGCTGCCGGATTTCTGGTGAAGGTGACGAAAGTCGAAGCGCCAGCCGTCGCGCTGGCGTCCGCCATGCTTGCGCACCAGCCGATAGAGCCAGCGCTCCAGCCCGCCAGTCAGGTCGAAATAGGTGCGATCAATCGTCAGCACGAGCGCATCATCGAGGACCGCCTGGTAGAACCAGTCGGGGACGATCAACTCGATCCCCGCGGGTTTACCATGGCGGTCGATGCGCTCCTGCCACTCATTGATCCATGAAAAGCGGTGACGCCGGCCTTCAGCGGGCTGACGGATGGTCGTCGAGACGGTGGTCGACTGCAGCCGGTCAAGCGCCGCCTTCAGGCGCTGATAGTCGCGCAGGCTCTTGCCTCGGCCGACGAAGGTGAGGATCTCATAGGGCGTGGTGGCCATCAGCCGCGAAGTGCGAAGCCCGCTGTCACGCGCCTCGACGATCTGGCTGGCGGCCCAGATGAGGATGTCGGCGTCCCAGATGGTCGCCATGCCGTGATCGGGTACGGCCTCGACCCGGATCGTGACGTTGCCGGCCGCAAAATCGATCGGGGTGATGCGATGGGTCTTGGAAAGGGCGAAGAACGGATAGGCCATGAGATCCTGCGCGTCTCGTGGGGCGAAGTCGCCAGGCAGCGCCCGGAACAGGTCGAGCTGCCCGCGCTCCGAAAGGGTTTGGTTTCGCGCCACCATCTGGAAATCCGCGCGCGGTCAGCGTGCGTATCGTCCGCCATGCGCCGGCGGCGTCGGCGTGTGACGCTTGGCGGGCAGGACCGACCCACGCGGATCGGATGTAGAGGTGACAGCGCCGCGTTCGGCCCAAACCTGAAGATCGTCGACGGCATAGACGACACGGCCGCCGAGCTTGCGGTAGGAAGGACCGGTGCCATAGGTCCGGTGCTTTTCGAGCGTGCGGGCGGACAGGCTGAGGAAATCCGCGGCTTCCTTGGTGCGCAGGAAGCGCGGCGGCAAAACGGCGATATCGGGTCGCATGGGTCGAGCCTCCGTGGGGTTTTGGGCAGCCGCTGGCGTTCAGCGGTGGACGGAGACCACGGTGGCGGAGAGTAAGCTTCGTCAGGGATGGGGAAGTTGAGGGGGGCTAAAACTCCACCCCTTTTGCGCGGCCAGACCCGCTAGGATCGACGGCGATGACGCAGGATTTGCAAATAGCCGCCGCCGATCATGGCGGTGGCGCCTTCGACGAGACCGATCACCGCATCGCGCAGCGCGGAGGTTTTCCAAGGATCGGCGGCGACGCGCTTAAACCCGTAAAGGGCGATCGCAATGTCGCGGTAGCTAGCGCCATTCGAGTGGCCGTCAGCGGCCTGTATCATCAGTCGAAAGCGGCGGCGCTGCTGCGGGGTCATCCGCGTGTCCGAAGGTGTGGGGCGCCCCTGCAAGGAACGCCAGAAACGGGTGAGTGCTTCGATCCGTCCCAACGTTTCTGCATCCAAGGGGACCAGCGCCGCGAGGTGGCCGTGCGGGTCACTGCCGGGCAGAAGGAGAAGTTGGGTCGCGACACCTGCACTATGGACAGTGTGGCGTCCTTCCGGGCTGTCGTGGAGCACGCCCAGGCCGGTCAAAGGCGCCGATCGCAAGGACGACAGGAATTCCAGCGCCGGCACGAGAGAAACCACAGCTGGGTCGACGTCAGGCGACCACAGAACGTCCTGCGCCAAGGCGGACAAATCCGGCCTGGCCGGAAAATCGCAACCCCCACTGCCGCTGTGCCTCAGGGTGGAAGGGTGCTTTTTCAGCTCTTATGGTCAGGAGCGCTTGGTAGTGCCGTTGATAGGGTTCGTGACGCCTCAGACACTCCCAGGCGAGCCCTTCGATGGGTAAAGTATCGAAATAATCGTAGCTGTCATTGTCTCGCCAATGCGACGTATCCGGCCTCATCCAAGAGCTCCTCGCAAAAAACGCGTAGACCCCGCCTCCAAACGATTCCGGGTTGTAGCGATTGGCGGAAGACCCTTGCCGGGCATCGGGGGGTTGCCCGTAGGCGAAACCCCCCCAAACACACGCGGGGTGGGGGGTGTTTCCGGGGCGGCCCCAAGGAGAAAGGGTGCCGGCACGCCCCAACAACCCCGCGCGCCGCCCATCCCCCCCCCCAAAAAACCGCCCCCCCCCCCCCACCAACCTATGCCGGGTTGACGCGTTGGCCGCAACCCCCTGGCCGGGCATGGGGGGACCCCACTGCGCAACCACCCGCGAAACCACAGGCGCTGTGGTGCTAGTTGCCGGGTCGACGCAAGAGATAACGGTAGCCTGCACGCGCCATCCAGCGCGCTCGCGCCAGATGGCTGTCATGGATGCGCCGGGCGCGTTGTGGCTCCTTCGTCAGATCAATGCCGAAGAGGATTTCGACCACCTCGCGCCAGTCCGCGCCGTCGTCGGCGGCGTCAAGCAGGCGCATATAGAGCTTGACGTGTTCCCGATCGTATTCGGTGAGTTCGTCACTGGTCGGCGCGGTTTCGTCAAACGGCTCGATCATCGCTTGCCTCGTCTTCACAGAGTGAAAGCATTTTATAGAAACAACAGCGCCGACGGAGGATAGCTGATAAGCATCAGGCGATGCGGTTTCGGCATCGCTCTCGGCTTGGGTGAATCGAACCGGACCGTCCGCGGAAGAGGCCCCAGCCTTGCGGCCGGGGCCTGCGCGGGTCCTCAGTCGCCTCGCCGCGCGCTCGGGCGGGACCAGATGAGCGAGAAACCCTCACCTTCCTCGTCGTCGAAGAGGTTGGCGTAGATCGGGGCGTTGAAGCTCGGATCGTCGAGCTTGAGACCGAGGTAGTCGCGGCCCTCGTTGGAGGTCTTCGACCATGCGGCGCCGATCTCGGCGCGGCCGACCAGCACCCGGTGGCTGGGAGCGTTCTCGCCAGTGGCGCGGATGTCTGGGACGATGCGCACGTTCTTGGCCTGGACGCTGAGGGTGACGATTTCGCCGGTGAATTCGTTCGAGGCGGACTTCTTGAAGGTGCCGATGGTAGCCATTGTAAGTCTCCGTTTTCTGTTCCGAGCCCGCACCATGCGGCCTCGATGGCGATCGGGTGGCCGGAGGCGACCGACGACGCATCGCTTGCGACCGGAGCAACGCGGAGGACGGCGCAGGAACGGCTTTCTTGTCTCGCGAGGAATGGCGGCGCTCGGGGTCCCCATCCGCTTGCGGCAATGGGGTGGGCGCCGGCAGGGGAAGAAAGTCGGACGCGCCGTTGCGGCCTAGGCGGTCGAGGCTTCAGCCGTCCTTCGGCCAGATCAGCCCATTGAAGAGGCCGTTTGGAGCGCTCTTGGGACGGATTGGCAACGGAGACGTTGGCGTCCAATGCGCCGCCAGCGGATCGCTACGAGCTTCATTGGCATCGCCCACGCATTCCAGGCACCAGATGCGGTGCACCTGCAACGCCCCCGTCACCGGTCGCGCTGCCGTCCTGCCACCGAATGGCCGGACCTGCCTTGCAGCATCGACCGAACAGAGTTCAAGGCCACAAACGAGGCCGCGCCGCACGTGGCCGTTGCTCGATGTTTGGCAGCTCGATGCTTGGCATCTAGCCCGATTTGCTCCAACCACCGATAATGAGGAGGCCGGGCCTTCGTCGGTCTGGTCCACCCGCCTCGCTCACGCGGGTCTAGGCTCGAACCACGTCCCTGCCGGATTGGTCGGCGGCTGTCATGCCCGCGACCCGGAGATATGCCGTGATGCCGACGGCGGTCGCGCCAATGACGGAAAAGGCGATCTGCCAGATCTCCGAAGGTATCATGTGCTTCGCGAAGCCATGGGTGGCATGGTAGCCGGCAACGATCGCAGGCGCGACGAAGACCAGCGTGATCGCCAGCTTCGCCCACGTAGGACGAACAACGCCGAGGAACATTTGGCCGACGCCGAGCGTCAACCCGGCTGCGAGGATGCCGACGAGGATCGCGCCAAGCCAGCCGGCGCCGGTGTTGAATGCCCACGTACCTGCGCTGACGCCGACGAACAACGGGAGGGCGAAGATAGCAAGCGTGAAGAGCCTCAAGCGCGGTCTCGATCTGGCCGAGGCGCTGATCGACATCGTCGGGGAGTTCATCGGATTCGCCATACTCGGCTTCCAGCCGATCGTACTCCGCCGTCCAGCAGCGCCTGAGGCTGGCCAGGGTTTCGGCCAAGCTGCAGGAGGTTTACGAGCAGGATGGCATGAAGCTCGAGCAACTCATGGCCTTTACCGTGACCGACGATCACTCCCGTCCAGGGCTGGCTGACTTTCCGCCAGGCGCTATCGCTGGGCGGCCATGTCCGCAAGGGCGAACACGGCTCTCCTCCAGCTCTCAACCCGTCACGGCAAACCGTTCCGTACTCTCACTCTCGACGGCTTTGCCGGGGCCTCCCGCAGAAGGGGACGCTCTCGAACTTGGGGCAAAGGCGGACCGCGCCAAATCAGCAAATGTCGCTGATTATCTAGGTGTGGTTATGGCTACCGGACTGCGTGGCGAATGCGGTCGGTAAGCGTTTGTTCGACGTCGAAATAACCTTCCCAGGCTTCGGGCAACTGAGCCCGCGCGGCGGCGGCGAAAACATCAAAACTGTTGGCGCTTTCGCAGGTGGGCAACTCATCCCAGCTGACGGGCACCGCACACGACGCCCCCGCGCGTGCCCGCGTCGACCAGGGGCAGATGCAGTGGAGCCCTGGCCGTTGCGCAGGTAATCGAGAAACATTCGGCCCTTGCGCTTCGCCTTGCTCATGTTGGCGACGAAACGCGACGGATCTGTGCGGGCCAGCAGTTCGGCGAAATCTTGGCAGAAGCTCTTGACCTGGTCCCAGTCTGCCTCCGGGACGAGTGGCACGACCACATGAACGCCCTTGCCGCCAGAGAGCAACGGCCACGACTGCAGTCCAAGCGCTTCCAGAATGCCCCGAATGTCGAGGGCTGCCTGCTTAACGGCAGTAAAGCCCAAGCCCTCGTCGGGGTCGATGTCGAAGATCATGCGGTGCGGCAGATCCGGCTGCTGGCGACGGCTTCCCCAGATGTGGAATTCGAGCACATTCATCTGGACACCTGCGATCAACCCAGCCAAGTCATCGACCCACAAGATGCGGCTTTCCTTACCGGACATCTTCTCCAATTGGCCGTCATGGATGGCCTTGGGCATGCCTGGCAGTCTGTGCTTCTGAAAGAAGGTCTGCTGCAGGTCGCCGTCGGTATCGCGCACCAGCGACAGCGGTCGATCCTGGATGTGCGGCAGCATCTTCTCGGCGACAACGGCATAGTAGGCGGCGAGCGTGGCCTTGGTGACCTTGGTCGCCGGATACATGACCTTGTCCGGATGCGTCAGCTTGACGCCGACAGCAGCGGCGATCTCCTTGCCAATTCCCGGATCGAGATTGGCGGAGCCAAGAGTTGCCGGCGTCTTCGGCATTTCCATCACGACCTGGTCGGCCCGCTTGTCTTCGCGCATGCCCTCAAAGCTTGGATGCCGCAAGCTGCCGTCCGGTGTCACTTCGGCATAGGTAACCTCGGCAACAAGTTCGGGCTTCACCCATTTGGCACGTCGGGCAATGTCTCTCGGGACGGAGGCGAAAGCCGGTTTCTCAACACGGCGCTTCTCGAGCTTCGCGAGGATGTCCTTGCGCATCGCCGCAGTGAACCCCGTCCCGACGCGGCCGCGATAGATGAGCTTGCCATTGTCGTAAGTGCCCAGGATCAGCGAGGCCATGCCATGTCCTGTGTCACTTGGGCGATAGCCGCCGACAACGAATTCCTGTCGCTTCGTGCACTTGATCTTGAGCCAACTCCAGGTGCGTTCGCCGACGTAGGGGCTGTCGGCGCGCTTGGCGATGACGCCTTCGTGACCGCCCTCGCACATGGCGTCGAACACCTTTCTGCCGTGGTCGACGATGTGGCTGGAAAATTGCAGGCTGTCGTCGGGGCTGCGAGCGCCAAGCAGGGACTCAAGTCGTTCCTTGCGCTTTAGGAGCGGCTGTTTCGACAGATCTTCGCCATCGAACTCAAGCAGATCGAAGGCGTAGAACTTGAGGGGCATACCCGCGGCAATGCCGGTTTTCAGCATGGAGAAGTTCGTGCGCCCCTGGCTGTCGATGGCGACGATCTCACCATCGATCAGAACCGCGCCTTTGGTCAGTCTCTGAAGCGGCGGCAAGATGACCTTGAACTGTCGGGTCCAATCGTGGCCATTGCGGGTATAGACGACTACATTCGAGCCGGAGATGGCGACTTGGGCACGATAGCCGTCGAACTTCATCTCGAAGAGCCAATCCCCGCCCACCGGTATATGGTCTGTCAGCGTGCATAGCTGGAAGGGACGAAACTCCGGGAGCCGATATGTAGCGACAGATTCTGAGTCTCTGGGCCGTGTGCGCCTTTTGCTGACGGTGCCGTCTACAGCCATGCTGAACTCAGATACTTAGAGCGATTCAATACCCTGCCTGGGATTCGGTTCCATGCCCAAGCATCTCCGCGCCGGCGACCGTCGGCGCTCAAAGGAAGAACGGCGTATAAGCCGCAGTCCTGCGCGCGGCCGCAACAGCGGACCATTGTCGCGCGCAGGACGGAGGAAATTCGCCCCCGCCGCGGGCGGTGAACGGGACAGCCGTAGGAGCGTCAGCACAGCGCCGGCCGCAGGACGGGACGCGGGACCGACTGTCCCCGTCCGCGGTGGTCCGCATGTGAAGTCGACCGGCGGAGATGGCGCGAGATTTCCGGCTCTCGACAGTGCGACCGCTGATCGCGATCGGAGTGTCCGACCCAGCGCCGAAATCGATGAGGTCTTCCATCCCTTCATCCCTCAATTGCGTGGCAGCTTGTGAATTTCCATCCTGACAGGCCCTCCCCTGTCACAACTTGTGCAGAAGAGCGCTCGCTCGACCGAACTGAATAGAGCGCCTTTTCCATAGCGCTCAATGAGGCTGGCTGGCTTTACCGTTGCATGGTGCGAACAGGATCTGCACCAAGCTCGCAGCACATGCCACTCGCGAAGATCGTCGAGCGCCACGGTCCAGGGCAGCGTGAACGCTGCCATCGATGATGGCCTGCGGTGGGATCTTGACCTCGCCTGGTGTCAGGATTTTCTCCATCACATGCCGACTGTTGTAGTGGATCAGCAACATGCCCGGCCGGCGCCGGATGGCGGCCTGCCAGGCCGCCTGACTCACCGTTGAATCAGGGAACGCGAAATGGTTTCGGATAGGGCCTGTTCGTCGCGATCCCAGACCTCGATCCGGAAATTGTCTTCCGCGGTTTTTGCCATAGCTTCGCCGGCCAGCGTCTGTGTTCTCTTTTTGTTCACATCGGCAGAAATAGCCATAGGAGGCGAACCATGGAACTTCGCTTGAACATTGAAGGGGCGACACCCCAAGAGCTCGACGCGGCATTGCGGCAGCCGAAGCGGTGTTTGCACGTACCGGCATTACGGCCTTGCAGGGCGCGGAAGGACTGCTCGCGTTGGAAGGCTGCGACATCAAGGGCTTTCCAGAAGACGACAAGCCTACCGAGGACGAGGATCAGGCTGCCACTGTTTGGCTGGAAGCCGACGAGGCTGCGGCGCGGCATGTTGCGCGGGCTGGTCTGCGGAAAAAGTTCCGAACCATCAGGTCATGGAGTTGATGAACGTTCCCCGCACGAAATTGCAAGCCGAGGCGATTCCGGACACTTGGCCGGATCGTAAGCAGTTGTATCCTGACGTCCTCAAGTTTGCGAATGGCTGCAATGCGCCTAATCTCAGTCATTAAAGCTAGCTCTGCCACTGCGTGAATACTCCACCGCCTAAAGGCGGTGGCTTCAAGTTACGGCTCAAAGCCGGATCGGTCCGCCGTCCGGCGGACAGGGCGCGAACTCACGTCACGTTGAAGTTGTCGTCGGGCTCGGGCGGCTCCTGGTTCATGATGTATTCGGCCCACATCTCGTCGGTCACATTCCCGCTGCTCACCACCCAGTAGCCTCTCGCCCACAGGTGCTGGCCCCAGTAGCGCTTGCGCAGTATTGCGAACTCGCTCAGCAGCTTGTGCGAGCTGCGCCCCTTCAGGTGCTGCACCGCGCGCGATACCGACAGCCGCGGCGGGATCGACACCAGCATATGCACATGGTCGCGGTTGATCGAGCCGGCATGCACAACCATCTCATGCGCGCGCGCCGTCTCGCGCAGCAACTCCCGGCACCGGTTTCCAACGTCGCCGCCAAGCACCGCGTAACGGTACTTCGTCACCCAAACCAGGTGATACTTGCAGTCCCAAACCGTGTGGCTGCCACGCTTGTACGCTTCCATCCAGCCAGTCTACACGGCAAGCGCCGCGATCCCAGCCGCCTAAAGGCGTGGGGTTTCCTGATCCCCTATCGGGGACTCTAAAAGCGGACGCTAGTGACGACCTCACTGGAGGTCGCGGCTGCGCCAATTGTCGACGTTTGCAGTTATGCCAACAACGTCGCGTCTACTCGGCAAGCAGACTTTCGGGCTTTTGCGGCATTTTGGAGTTCACTTGACGACCGAAAACTCGAACTGGTCCCCGCGGTAAACGGCCTTGTATTCGTCGTCGCGCCCCGGCGTCCTGAACACATTGCGAAAAATCGCCCCACAGCTTGTCAGTTCTATGGGAAAGGCGTTGCACAAGAAATCGCCTTGCACCCACGAGGTTCCTACGCGGCTCCTCTGGCCAACGGTCTCGCTGACGGCGCCGTCGACCGAGGTTGTGCGCTGCATCGGCAGGAACGTGGGCATTACCAATTTTCCGCGCGTTTCGTGCCCGAACATGAGAGACTTTATTTCCGCCCCTGTGAGCCGGTCCTTCGGATTCATGCCTGCCTTTGCCAATGCCGACATCTCTGGCACACCTGCCTTGGTCAGCCCGGCCAAAAGGCGTTCGATATCGGCTGTATTCTTGAACACCATGTAATCCTGGGTCATC
>NZ_JAMYMV010000040.1:0-63047 GCF_040318715.1 Mesorhizobium sp. M1050
TCCTCGCCCTGATTGACGATGACCGTCTCCGCCAGATAGCGCTTCGGCGTGAATCCCAGCCTTTTGATTAGCGCCGCATCGTCGTCATTGAGCCCGACATGCGATGGAATATTTTCGATTCCGTGCAACGACGGCTGTGAAGTGAATGCCATGTACTACCCCCGCCCAAGAGCTGCCTCCCATCTGCTTCCCCAAAGGAATGTACATCAAATTTGATGCGATGAGTATCTGTTCAAGAGCCCCACTATTGGAAGATGTGACGATTAGACTTTTCGCTGGAAACATACAGATTCAGCCGGCTTGCCGACGTCAGGATTTTGAAATTTCCAGAGAGAACAGCTCCAGCTATATTCTATCTCCCTTGAAATTTTCCCGCATGGACTTGACTATTTGGCTCAGGATGAGACGACTGCGGTTATCGAGTTTATTAGCGGCATTCCGTAGTGTCGTCGACGCTTGATTGAGCAATCCTCTGATCTCTGCTGCTGGGATGCTTCCAGTTCCAGCAACACGGATTCGCTCACGCGCAAGCGATCCTCAAGGTCCTGGATCGCTAGTTGAAGAGCGCACATCCGTCAGTGGCGGGTCGAGATTCATGCCTACTTGCAGCACGAATCCGCAACCGCAAAGCTCGACAAGTTCGTCTAGTGTTACTGCGACGAAAATACCCCTCGTTGACTACTCAGCGAATGGCAATGAAATTTTGTGTCGACCAAGGTGATATCGGCTGGCGACCTCTACTCCCGGAACGCCCTATGGACCTGGTCCGACAAAGGCTTCATCACGTAAGACCAGACGTTGCGCTCACCCGTCTGGTTGTGGACCTCCGCGGGCATGCCAGCCTGGAGCCACCTGCTGCCACGCAGGCATGAGTTCTGGTCGTCCAGCGTCGTCCTCGCCACGAAATACGAAATCTGCCGTTGTGGATCCTTGATCAGGTCGGCTGAGACTGTCTGCACCGTGCCCTTGCATTCCGGGGTCGTGTTCGTGTCGAACGCGGAGAAGCGTATTGAAACGGGCTGTCCGGGCGCAATATCATCGATGCTGGCGTCCCCGGCAACCACGAGTTCCACATCAGGCTCTGCCATCCGTTTCACGAGACTTTCCGGAAGTGAACACGTCTGCTTTGACGAGTTCAGTTCAACTACTCTGTCTCACTCGCCTATACGCCTCTCGTCATGGGCGTCGAAGGCCGCTATCGGGCGACTTCCCGTGGAATGTAGGCGGCTCACGCCGAGCGAGCAGCTTGTCTATCCGCCTTCCGTCCATATCGAGAATCTCGAAGCGCCAGCCCTCGTAGTCGAAGTGCTCACCAGCTTCCGGAAGATGCCCAAGCCGGGACAGGGCGAACCCGGCGATCGTGTGAAAATCACCCTCTGCCCCTGATCGAAAGCCGAGGAGAGCGAAAGCATCGTGCGCCAGCATCATACCGTCGATCAGCAGGGAGCCGTCTTCACGTTCGACGACGTCGGGGTCCTCACCGTCCAGATCCGGAAGGTCGCCTGCGATGGCTTCGAGCAGATCGGTCTGGGTGACGATCCCCTCCAGAGCGCCATATTCGTCGATGACGATCGCCAGGCGTACCGGTGCCCTCTTGAACCGATCGAGAACGCGGAATATCGGCGTTCCTTCATGAACGATCACGGGGTCGCGGATGACCGCCATTGGATCGAGCGTTTTCCCGACGAGCACTTGGTCGAGGAGATCCTTCTTCAGGATCATGCCGATTGGTTCATCTATCCCGCCACGGCCGACCAGAAGCTGCTCATGGCGACATTCACGGATGGTATGCAGAATCTCGTCTGGACTGTCCTCAGTGTCGATCCAGTCGATATCGCGCCGCGGCGTCATGATGTCGGCGATGCGCCGATCGCCAATGTTGAAGACGCGCTCGACGAGCTCCTGCTGGGTCTGGTGAAGCAGCCCTGCCTCCTGGCTCGCCGCGACAAGCAGCTTCAGCTCTTCAGGCGAATGCAGGGACTCCTCGCCCGTGCCTGGCCGCAGCCCGCAGAGCCGCAACACCAGGTTGCCGAGGCCGTTTAGAGCGAGGATCGCCGGCCTGAGCAGGAACAGGAACAGGCCTAGCGGACGCACCACCCATAGTGCTGTGCCCTCGCTACGCTGAAGCGCCAGGCTTTTCGGCGCCAACTCGCCCAGAACGATGTGGAGAGCAGTGATGATAATAAAAGCAATTGCGACGGCGATTGTATGGGATCCGGCGGTGGCAAGAGACCCCATCGCTCCAATCAGCAGTGGCTCGATCAGATGGGCGAGTGCAGGTTCGCCAACCCAGCCAAGCGCCAGCGACGAAATGGTGATACCCAGCTGGGTGGCGGCAAGATTGGCATCGAGATTCGCCAAGGCTCTTTGAAGCAGCCCGGCGTTCAAACGTCCAGCGGTAGCAAGTTCGTCGACTCGGCTCCGCCTGACCGCCACCAACGCAAATTCGGCGGCGACAAAGAAGCCATTTGCGCCAACGAGTACGAGAACCAATAGAATTCCAAGAATGTCGCGTAGACTACCATCGTCCGCCGGCATGATATCCTCTGCTTGATCTGACTGGGGCCATCTCTGAAGCGTATTTGGCGCTATTGCGCAACCGCATTAGGCCAAGATCGCCAAACCGGAGCTGCTACCGCAGCGCCGGGGCCTGCTCAATCAAGGCTAGCAAACCCAATTTCGCGCTGCGAACTCGACCGAACAAAAGCCGGCCGACATCGACCGGCGGACGAGATCAGACAGAAGACGAGTTGGTCTTGTCGACCGAAGTCAATGGCAGCGCCATGGATAGATCGCCCTTGATCCAGTGATCGAGCAAAATCACCGCAATGCCCGCAAGTATGGCTAGCGCTATCATCCAGGCGATCTTTTGACGGTCGGTCACTCATGATCTCCCGAGGAGCCCACAATCCTCACGGCAATAGGCAACCGGTATCGTCGGGTGAAGGCGAATCCAGTATGTCGCTCGGGGATTGCAATCCGTTCGGCAATTGAAGGACGCAAGGGCACACCTCACTAAGCCACACGCTCTGCGATGGCGAACGCCTGAAGATTCTTTGCCTTGCCGTGATAGCAGCGCGGTTCGAGTGCGACCACCGCCTTTGTCCTGGCTAGACTTGCGGCGCATTCGTCGCGACCCTCACCTTGTCGCCCATCTCTCTCGCTGTCGCCGAAGCTTTGCCCTTCCTTGGTCGTCAACACTTTGCGCCAGTGCGGTGCCTCGACACGCTCACAACGCAGTTCGTCGCAGGCGGCTCGTCGGTCATGCGCCCAACTCTGTTTCGCCCAAAAGCAGAGTTGGGTCCGGGTTTCTTGGAGATTGGGTTCTAGTCGCATGGTCTCTTTTTCCAAAACGGCGTTAAGGAGACGTGATTTGCCAAACGGCTACGCCAGCTAGAATGAGGCCAGCGACGCCCTCGATGGTCCGCGAAATGGCATCGAACAGGCGTGGCCAGCTATCGAAAAAATGCACCAAGCGCTCGCGAAACAGGATCGACAGCACCGCAACGCAAGACAGCGTCAGCGCCACGCCGGCCATCATGGTGATTGCGAAAAGAATGCCGGCGACCGGAACGCCTCTGGATATCGCAAAGGTCATCACAAAAAGCGTCAGCGGACAGGGGATCAAGCCGGCCATGACGCCGACGGCCTCGCCCTCATGCTTGTGGTGATAGCCGTGACTCAATGCACGCCAGAGCATCCAGATGCCAATCAGGCCAAGCAACCCGCGGCTGATGTCTTCCAGTAGCGGCGCACGGCCAACACTGCCCAGGGCAATCGACACCAACGGCAAAGAGAGCGCCGCGATCAGCACGGCGATCGTCACATGGGTGAAGGAAAGTGCCAGCGATACCAGAAGCCCACGCCGGACACTGGCATCCGATCCGGCCAGATAAGTCGCCAGCACGGCTTTGCTATGGCCCGGCGTCAGCGCGTGCGCCGCACCGAACAGAATGCCCATGGGCAGAAAGGCCGTGAAGGCCAGCCAATCGCCGCCGGCCGAAAGCAGTTTGATCTGCTCGGCAAGCGCCAGGTAGATCGTGCGCTGGAACTCGACCAGCATCTGGAACATGGCCATCGAACCGGCTCCGCTTCAGCCGCAGGTCAGTTCGAGGCGTGTCGCGAAGATCTTGCCGAGATCGGTCCCCGTCGGGTCACTAAAGAACGCGTCTGTCAGGCTCTTCTGGTTCTGCGCGATGGCCGTGTCCGGATCTGGACGCACGACCGCGCGTGAGCAGCCTTCAGGAAGGCCAGCCACAGCAATCTTGTCGTCGTCGGTAAAATCGATCGCCGTGTAGAAGGTCGGGTCGTACACGCCGATGCTGACTTTTCCAGCAAGGGCCAACGGGTCCTTCGGCTGCGTTTCGAACTGGACGACGAGTCGATCGTTTTCATAGCTGACGCTGAACTTCGGCGGTGGCGCCATCGTCACGTCCTTGCCGTTCAAGGTCACCATCTGAAAATAGTTGTACTCGGCCAGCGACGCATGGACGGTGAGAGCGACTTCATCGAGTTCCTTGGCATCAAGGACAAGGTCGGAATTCTTGT
This sequence comes from Mesorhizobium sp. M1050, assembly GCF_040318715.1. Classification (NCBI taxonomy): domain Bacteria; kingdom Pseudomonadati; phylum Pseudomonadota; class Alphaproteobacteria; order Hyphomicrobiales; family Phyllobacteriaceae; genus Mesorhizobium; species Mesorhizobium sp. M1050. The sequence goes on from NZ_JAMYMV010000040.1 coordinate 4,549, forward strand.
CGAATTCCATCAGCACGATGCTGGAAAAGAGGTCGTCGAAACGCCAGAGATGCCGAAGCGATTTGACCGTGTGGTCTGGACCAACGGTCAGGTCCAGCTTCGCTTCGGCAAACACATGCGGATGGGCGTTCGCCGCCGCGGCGGAAGCGAGCAACAGCGCCGCGCCTGATACTATGCCCGTCAGCTGCATTTTTCGCTCACATTTCGCTCGTCGATTCCGGATCAGGTACACCTGCCATTGCAAGCAGGCCGAAATGGGACATACCAGAACAGGTCGTCATGCAACTAGAGTCTGAGCATGATCACGACGCCTGGCCCGGCTGGTCCTTTTTCACCGTCGCGCGAATATAGTTCAGGTTCTTGGTCCCGACGGCGCCGATATCGCTGACCTGAAATCCGCTCTCGGTCAACAGCGAGGCGACCGAATGCATATCGACATGACCATGCTTGTGGAGCCTGGGCAATCTGGACTTGCGCACGGGCCTGCCGAAATCGATGAGTAACAGTCGGCCTGCTGGCTTCAAGACGCGTGCCGCCTCGCGGATGAAGGCCGATCGAACGGGCTTCGACAGGTGATGCAGCATTAGCGTGCCGACGACGATGTCGAATTGCGCGTCCTTGAAGGGAAGCTCCTGCGCCGTCCCGTTGACGAAAGTCAGATCGAGACCGGACCGCTCGGCCTTGGCGCGCGCCCTCTCGATCATTTCGGCCGACGCATCGACGCCGGTGATGCTTCCGCCCGAACCGACCAGCCGCTTCGCGGCAATGGCAAGGGTGCCCGTGCCGCAGGCGACATCGAGCATCGCTTCGCCGGGCTGGAGCTTTGCCGGGCGAAGCATGAGCTCGCGAAACCGGCCCTCGCGGCCAAAGGTCAGAACGCGCGCAAGCAAGTCATAGGCCGCCGCCCGGTGCAGGACGATGCCGGTGCCCCTGTCGCTCGCGCCGTGCGCACCCTTGCCGACCAGCCCCCGGTGACGCAGGCTGCCCCACAGCGCCAATCCCGCGATCACGGCGAGGACGAGGCCGTGGAATGCCGCCGTCCAGGCACCGGCCTGAATATAGCTCATGCCCAATTTGGCGAGGACGAGGAAGCCGGCGACCAGCGACAGCTTGGCAAGCAGGGCCAACGCAATCACCCTCTTGCGCGAATGCGATCCGTTACCGGCGTGATGATCAGATGAGTGCATGGCTGGCGACCTTCTGCTTCATTGCGGCATGCCCAAACCCGATTTGAGCTCCTGGACTTGGCGTATCATAATGGACACAATGTCTGGAAATGCTGTTGTCGGACACCGGGCCGCCGAATGTCCGAAACCGGCCACTGCAGAGGGCCATGACCATGAAAACCGAACGTGCGGGCGAGCGGAACACGATCGATCGACGCGTCGCGCGGACGCGCGGCCTGCTGCAGGATGCGCTCATCGCCCTGATCCCGGAGCAAGGATATGCCGCCATCACGGTCGATGACATTTGCCAGCGGGCCAATGTTGGCAGGTCGACCTTCTATACCCACTATGCCGACAAGGATGCTCTGCGCAGCGCAACCATCGAGGCGCATCTGCGGTCGATAGGCCGCAGGCGCGAGGCGGCAAGTCAAGAAACAGATAGCCGCCTGTTCGAGTTCAGCCTGCCCATGTTCGAGCACGCCCATGCATTCCGACCGCTTCACCACGCATTGCTTGCAAGCAGCGGCGATACGATCCACGACGAATTGCGTGAGCGTATCCGGCGAGCCGTCCGGGAAGAACTCGTCGACAAACGGATCGGCGATCGCGGCATGCCTGCGGAATTCGCCATTCAGTTCATCGCCGGCGCATTTCTTGCGGTCCTCGCCTGGTGGGTCGCCACCGACATGAACCTTTCACCGGCACAGGCAGACGACCTGTTCCAGAGGATGGCGGGAAAAGGCATCGGCGCCTGATTAGTCGTCGGCTATCGAGCTTGCAATGATCGAATTCGCTCGCTCCGTGTCGACCGGCGATGTCAAATGGACGAGCTGTTTTCGATTGCCTGCAATCAATATGTAAAGTTTGGAGACCTGATCTCCATTCCGGTCCTCGCTGATTTTTTCGGCGTCCGTTCGGGCGAAGAAGCGCTGTTCGAATGTTGCGCGGTCGACGTCGAACAGTCGGATGGAACAGGTCTGCACGGCTTTGCCGTTCAAGTTGGCTTTGGTCACTGCGATTATGGTTCCGGCAGGTAGATCGTTGCCAGTCACGGCCCACCCCTGAAAGGCATTCACTTCATCGACTGGAGCAAGCGCTGCGTCACCGGATAGCGGTGTCCATCCACGCGTCTTCGCCACAGCGACGGTTCGCTCGAAGTCGGGGCCATGGGCAAGACAGGTTTGGTGAAAAGTTTCTAGCCCGAGATCGACCTTGTCGGCAAACACCGGTGTCGATACCAGGCAGACGCCTGCGAGCGCAAAAGCGAAGACGGCTTTCGACATATCAGTTACACCTCGCGCTGGGAGCGAGCACCGGTACGATTAAGATGGAGGCGTTGGCGCGCTGGTCAAGCGGTTGCCAAGGACGTAGCACCTGCAGAATGATGTAAGGCGCGCCGCTCATATTGGCTCGCGCATGCTGCGGGCTGCTATAGACCCTCCAGTCGTTCCTCTGGCGGGCGAACCTTGCGAAACATCGCAAGCAGAAGCATATCGTAGACAATCTTCAAGGCGCCGGCGATCAGCAGCGGCCAACCGAAACCGGACATTGCGAGCAGCGAGCCGGCAAGCATCGGGCTGGCGGCTGCCGCGAGGCTGCGCGGGACAGCGGTGACACCCGCGGCTGCGGCCCGCTCACCAGGCGATACCACGGCCATGACGTAGGAGGTGCGGGTCGGTACATCCATCTGCGACAAAGCGCTCCTGATCGGCAGAAGTGCGATAACGTCTGTGAGTGGAGCTCTGATGATCTGGAACCAGCACAGCTTCGTTGTGCAGGCCTGGCGCGCGGCCACAGGAATGTCTTAACAATGTCGACGTTGGCTTGAGCCCTTCGCGCGCTGTGCCTTAGCTTGTTGGCCGGTCCCGCGACGCGCATGCGCGCGGCGCTGCGTTTGCCATAGGAAAGCGAGGCCCGCCTGCGTCGCCGAACCGGCGCTCGGTCTCGACAAGCGCTAAATCCAGCTCAGCGTCATCGCCGCCAGCGCGAGCTAGCGGCCGACCTTCGCGATCGTGACGATCGCAAGGAAGCTCCAGAACGGCTCCCGCAGCGCTCCCGCCACAAGCGTCAGCGGATCGCCGATGAGAGGCAACCAGCTCAACAGCAGCGACCATCGTCCATAGCGCTGATACCATCGCGTTCGCGCGCGTCAGCGCGGAGGGCTTCACAGGGAACCATTTGCGGTCGCGAAAGCGATCGACGCCCCGGCCGAGCCACCAGTTCACGATCGAGCCGAGCACATTGCCGGCGCTTGCGGAGACGATGAGCGAAGTCGGGGCATAGCTTTCTGTCAGAAGTAGTCCCGCAAGGGCTGCTTCCGAGTGCATCGGCAGGATGGTCGCCGCCGCGAACGCGGTCAGAAATAGACCGCCATAGATGGCGAGCTCGCCAGGCATGTTGAGTTCTCAGCTTGTCTTGGGCCATTTCGGGTGCCGATCATCGACGACGTAGCCATGCGAATGCTCATACCCCGCTTCCGACCATACTGCGTCGTCGCCGATGTGCCGGTCGTCCTCAGGCAGATCGACATGCGTGTGCACAAGCACGTCGGGATCATGTTTCGGCCAGAGCCAGACCGCGGCAAGCAGGGCAGCGGCGCCAATGATGCCGAGCAGAATGAATGTGAAAGACAATCCCATCGCCGCACCGACACGGCCGGCAATGGGATACGTGATCAACCAGCAGGCATGCGAAAGCGCGAATTGGGCAGCAAACAAAGCGGGCCGGTCGACGGCATCGGCGGAACGCCTGATCAATCGGCCCGAAGGCGTCTGCGCCAGCGAATAGCCGAGCCCGAGCACGAACCAGAGCGCCAGTAGCAGATAGTAGCTGCCGGCGAGAGGTCCCACCAGCACGCCCACGACCAGGATCGCGGCGCCCGAGAGCATCGCAACCCGGTCCGGGACGTTCTCCAGCAGCCGCGGCAGGGCAAGAGCTGCAATCATCGATCCGCCGCCGAACGCTGCGAGCGCCAGCGCCGTGTCACTTTGCGAGAGGCCGAACTGTGCCTGAACCAGGACGACTGTGTTGACGATCACCATCGCGCTTGCCGCCGCGACGGCAACGTTAAGGGCCAGCAACCCGCGCAATCGCGGCGTCGCCAGATAGATGCGCAATCCGCGCGTGGTACGATCGTAAACGCCGCGCGGCTGCGACGGTTTAGGGCTCGGCAGGACCACCGACACCACCAGCGCCGCCGAGGCGAGAAAGCCGATAACCGTCCCGGCGAACAGGCTGTGGAAGCTGATGACGGAAAGCAGCGCCGCCGCCAGCATGGGACTGACAACACTTTCGAGGTCGTAGGCCAGACGCGAAAGCGACAGGGCCCGCGTGTAGTCCTTCTCCTCGGGCAGCACGTCGGGGATCGAGGCCTGAAAGGCCGGAGTGAAGCCTGCCGACGCCGACTGCAGGACGAAGATGAGAAGATATACCTGCCAGACTTCGGTAACGAAGGGCAGGAACACCGCGACTGCTGCCCGGATGAGGTCGAGCGAAACCAACATGGTGCGGCGTGGCAGGCGCTCTGCGAACGCAGCGGCGACAGGCGCCACGCCGACATAGGCGATCATCTTGATGGCGAGCGCCGTGCCGAGCACCGCGCCGGCATCGGCGCCGGCAAGATCATAGGCCAGCAGCCCGAGCGCCACGGTGGCAAGGCCAGTGCCGATCAGGGCGATCACCTGGGCCAGGAAGAGATGACGGTAGGTGCGATTGGCCAGGACCTGAAGCATGTTTTGCCTTCTTGCAGCGGATTGGGGTTCGTCGAGCCAGGAAAGTAGCGCGACAGCCCGCCTGTCTCAGTGGTGGTGGCCTTCCGGCTCGACCATCTTGAATGGCAGCACCTGCTCGCGACCCTTCGCGACCAGGATCAACCTCGCCTGGAACTCATGCGGCTCAGCAGGGGCGACGGTGCTCTCAAGCCGATGATGGTTGTCTGCAACGGGTTCGAGGCGAAGCATCTCCGCCCCGTTGGGCCGGTCGATGATCACCGTCGCTGTCAGATCGTCGGCATGCCGTTCTATGGTCAGCCGCATCCGCTCGCCAGCGGGCGTGTCGACGATTTCCAACGTCCCCGCAGCCAGATCGCAGGCGAGTTTGAAGGGCTCCGGCGCATGATGGTGAGCATGAGAGGCTTCCGCGCCAGTGACGGCCAGCCCGGCTGGGCTCACCAGGCGGACATTAGCTTCCGCCAACGCCGGCAAGTGGGCGAACAGCTCCTCCTTGAGGGCTTCGGTTACGCCCAGCACGTCCTTGGCCGTCGCCATCTCCGGAACACTGATGGCGACATCGGCATGCAGACGATGTCCGATCCAGCGTGCCTGAACGCTTTCAACGCGCCCGTTGCCCGACACGTGTTCGGCGGCATGATGGATTTCGTCGACGATGGCGGGCTCAACACCGTCGAGCATGCGGGTCAACACGGCTTTCGACGACTGCCAGACGATGGCGAAGATCGCCACGGTGATCAGCAGCCCGACGATCGGATCGGCAAGCGGAAAACCCAGCCAGACGCCGATAGCGCCCAGCACGACCGCCAGACTGGTAAAGCCGTCGGTGCGGGCATGATAGCCGTCCGCGATCAGGGCTGCGCTGTTGATCTCTCGCCCGACGCGGATACGGAAGACGGCGACCGCTTCATTGCCGATGAAGCCTATGAGGCCGGCGATGGCGACCCAGCCAAGAAACGCGATGGGCCGCGGATTGATCAACCTGTCGATCGCCTCGTAGCCGGCGACGATGGCACTGAAGAGAATGATGAGAACGATGACGATCCCGGCCAGATCCTCGACCCGGCCCAGCCCGTAGGTGAACGTCTTGCTCGGTTTGCGGCGGACCAGCACGAAGGCGATCCACAGCGGAATGGCAGTGGCCGCGTCGCCGACATTGTGGATCGTGTCGGCCAGCAGCGCCACGCTGCCGGAGAGGAACACCACCACGAGCTGAAGCGCTGCCGTGATGGCCAGAACGACGAATGACCATTTGATCGCCCATATGCCGCGCGTCGTCGTGGCGATCGTCGGATCGATGACGCCATGGGTGTGGCCATGGCCACCATCACCGTGATCATGTCCGTGGCCGCTGAAGCCCTCTGTCATAGGGCCGAAGCCGAACCAGTCCCGCACTCTACCCAGCATGACGTTTCTCACAGGTACTTGGTAATATCCTTGAACTCATCGATCGAGCGGCGCTGCTCGCGCGCCAAGGGCCCGACAACGTCTTCAAGGCAATGGTTGAGATGATCCTGGATCAGGGTCTTCTTGGCTTGCGAGATGGCCTTCTCGACAGCATGAAGCTGCTGGGCGAGGTCGAGGCAGGGCCGGCCCGCTTCGATCATGTCGATGACGCCCTTGAGATGTCCATCGGCCCTTTTCAGGCGCTTGACGATATCGGGATGGGTTTCGTGGATGTGGGGTTGGCCGCTCATGCGACGGATACTATCCTCCCGGAGGGGATATGCAAGTCTCAAAGAGGCCTCGATTCTGATGTAGCAAAAACCATTCGTTAGGATTTTAGAGAATAATCGCCGTTCATGTCGAATCGGATCCACAGCACGGTTTTTTGTCTGGTCATCGCTTTAGCGATGATGTTCGGCGTGCTGCGTCCTTTCGGCTATTCGACCTCACACGATCCGATCGCGATTGCCACCGCGGTTGAACGTCACGGCGGAGCCGCCGCGCAGATCGAAGATCATGGCCACGCACACGATGATGGCGTTTCGGACGAGCAGAGCATTGGACATTTTCACGGGCACAATGCGGCAGACCACTCGCACGAGACGGCGAGTACGCCCTCCGACTTCGCACCGACCGTTCCGCAACTCGAACGGGGCTGGCTGAATTATCCGCTGATTTTCGTCGATCCGGATACGACATTCCGGCTTGAGCGACCGCCGAGACCATTCCTCGCCGCATGATCGCGGCCGCTCGCGCGGCCACCCTCAACGACGAAGATTGGAAATCTTATGCAAGGACCCTTCGACCGGGGCCGGACAGGCTCGCGTCGCACGTGTTGGCGACCCGCCCTGCCCCTGCTTATCGCTCTCATGACCCTGCCGCTCCTGGGCGGGGCTGCCTTCGCCCACGCCGTGGCCGAGGGCGACAAGGGCTATATCCAGGAAATCTCGGGCATCAACGTGCTGCCCTTCATCTATCTCGGCGCCAAGCACATGGTGACCGGATACGACCACATCCTGTTCCTTTTTGGCGTGGTCTTCTTCCTCTACCGGATGAAGCATATCGGCATCTATGTCAGCCTGTTTGCGCTCGGCCACTCCACGACCATGCTGCTTGGCGTCTATTTCAACGTCGGCATCAACAGCTACATCATCGATGCGATCATCGGCCTGTCCGTGGTCTACAAGGCGCTCGATAATATGGGCGCTTTCCAGCGATGGCTCGGCTTCCAGCCGAACACCAAGATCGCGACGCTGGTCTTCGGCTTCTTCCATGGTTTCGGCCTGTCGACGAAGATCATCGAATACAACATCTCGCCGGACGGCCTGGTGCCCAACCTGCTCGCCTTCAATGTCGGCGTCGAGATCGGCCAACTCATGGCTCTTGGCGCCATCCTGATCGCCATGGGCTACTGGCGCCGGACACGAAGCTTCTGGCGCCATGCCTACACCGCAAACGTCATTATGATGACGGCTGGTTTCCTGCTGATCGGATATCAGCTCACCGGTCTGTTCGTCGCAGCATAAGGAACCGAAACCATGTACAACACCGACCTTCCCAGCCGCGCCGATTTGCCGACTTCAGCGCAGCTCAAGCGCTCCACCATGATTGCCGCGCTGACGGCATTCGCCTTGCTCATCACGGTCGTCATGCCGTCCGAGTATGCGATCGACCCGACCGGTGTCGGACGGTTCCTGGGCCTCACCGAGATGGGCGAAATCAAGACCCAATTGGCGGCCGAGGCGGCCGTGGATGAAACCAGCAGCGGGAAGGCCACAGCAGCGAGCCTGCCGAAAACTGCCGCACCGGAAGAACTAATTGCGCGCATGGACCGCATTGAAAATCTTCTCGTTGGTTTGACCGCCGAGCGGCCTGCCTTGTCACCGTCGCAAACGGCAAGTCCTGCGGCGCAAGACGATGTGACAGTCGGCGAAATTGCTCTTGCCGAAGCCGTGCCAATCGATCCGAGTGCGGCGCCGCAGGTCGCCGAAGTCCCTGCGGAAGCTCCGGCCCCGACCATCGGAAGGCGAGATGAAATGTCCTTCACACTTACACCGGGTCAGGGCATTGAGGTCAAACTTGTGATGCGGCAAGGCGCCAAGGCGAACTTCGCCTGGACCGTGGACGGTGGCGTCGTCAACTTCGACGCCCATGGCGATGGAGGCGGACAATCTGTCAGCTACGAAAAGGGCCGCAGCGTCCCTTCCGGCGAAGGTGTGCTGGAAGCTGCTTTCGACGGGAACCACGGCTGGTTCTGGCGCAACCGCGGTGACAGCGACGTGACGCTGACGATCCAGACCGAAGGCGATTACATCGACATCAAGCGGATGATCTAGCGCGATGCAAATTCGCCCGGCGCCACTTCGGCGCCGGGATCACTTATCCGCCTGTTCCATTGTGGAACGCAGATGCGCGTCGAAACTCTCCACCCCGCCGAAGACACGGCTGACCTCCGGTAAATGGGTCTTGATCCACCTCTCGATCTGGGTCACGGCATTTCAGACCGACGTGATCAAACCGCCACGCGGGCAAGCAACAAGTCGGCAGCGCCCTCAATGGCTCGGGAAACAGTTTCGAACAGGCGTGGCCTGCCGTCGAAGAAAGACGTTCGCGGAGCAGGAGCGACAGAAGCGCGACAAAGACAGCGTCAGCGCTACGCCGACCATCAAGGGTGATGGCAAAAAGAATGCCGGCGAACGAAACGCCTCTGGATATCGCGAAGGTCATGACAAAGAGCGTGAGCGGACACGGGATCAAGCCGGCCATGACGCCGACGGCTTCACCCTCATGCTTGTGGTGGTGGCCGTGGCTCAATGCGCACCATTGCGACTATCCAAATAGTTATGTTGACAGGGTTCCTACCAGCTTGGATGCTCTGAACATACAGAGATCCTGTCTAGGCCAGTCGCTGGCACAGAGGAAAGCCTATGTCGACGCCGTACAATTTTTCCGAAGGCGATGCGCCGATCGACCTTCAGACATCGTTCTGGAACAGATGGAATGCCGACAATCGTGAGCACCAGATGAGCGAAGTCAGCGCTCGTCAAGCTGAAGTCATTCTGGGATGGCTTGAAAATACCGGCCGAAGAAATCTCGATATACTTGACGTCGGCTGCGGTTCCGGGTGGCTCGCTCCAAAGCTAGGCCGATACGGTGTCGTGACGGCGACCGATCTTTCTGACGAAGTACTAAACCGGGCGGCGATGCGTTGGCCCCAGGCGAAATTCATCGCTGGTGACTTCATGGCCCTGGACTTTGGCACGCCAGCATTTGACGTCATCATAACGCTTGAGGTTTTATCGCATGTCTTCGATCAAAGAGCCTTCATCCGCAAACTCTCCACCCATCTGCGGCCGGGCGGGTATCTGATGTTGGCGACCCAAAACCGCCATGTTCTCGAAAAATACAATGCTATCCCTCCGCCTGCACCCGGCCAGCTGCGTCGCTGGGTATACAAGCAAGAATTGGCTGATTTGCTCGTGCCTGAATTCGAGCCATTGGAATTGTTCACTGTTTCACCAATTGCGCGCAAAGGGATCATGCGATTGGTAAACTCCTGGAAAGTCAATGCTCCGATACGTGCTATCTTCGGCAATCGCGTTGAAAGAATGAAGGAGCGTTTGGGACTTGGATGGACACTGATGTCCCTGTCGAAAAGACGCACGTAGCGTCGCATGAGCGCCGTTTAGGCACCCCCGATTTGCCAGACCGCCACGGCCGCGAGAGCAAGCCCTGCTGCACCCTCGATCCTTCGGGAAATGGGATCGAACAGGCGTGGCCGGCTATCGAAAAAATGCACCAGGCGCTCCCGAAAAGGAGCGACAGATCCAACAAGCAAGTCAGCGTCACCGCCAGGAAAACCATAATGATTGGTGCAAACTCAATGCCCGCGACCGGAATGCTCTGGAGATCGCGAAGTCATCATGGAAAGTGCAAGTGGACATGAGGTCGGCACGGCTCTGATGCAGTTTCTACAACCCGCCTCGTTCGTTTTGCCGGCCGGAGCCTTGGCTGGTCGCCCCCTCCAGGATCGGCATCATGAGCGCAAACAGCTCTGCTTGCGAGGAAAGGCTGCATTTGCTGTAAAGCTGCTTGCGGAAGACCTTCACTGTTTGCGGGCTGACGCCGAGGTTTAAACCGATCGATGGCGAGGAGTGCCCCTGCAGAATGAGAAGCGCCACTTCGGCCTGACGTTTGCTCAACAGGACATCGTGGTGCTTCCGCATTGCCGCAATCAGGCTGTCGGTGATTGACATCGAACGCGGAGCGACCGCAGGCGGGGTTTCTGACGCAACCCAGTGGGCACGCAGCAGCGACATGATTGCCGGCTCATGCGAGCGCAGGCAGACCTCGGCTTTTTGCGTGAAGGCCTGGCCGGAAGAACCGTCCTTGCCCATGGATATGGTGACGGTCGCGTTCTCCCCGATCGACAGCACGACCGAGATTTCGTCGGTGATGCCGATCCGCCCATAATACCATTTGAAATAGCGGCTGCGGCGAAACTGGTCCGGTGCCACGTCGAGAAGACGATAAAGCCCCGGCGCGCCGCGTCGCAGATGAAAATGATAGATCGGGTCCAGGAGATAGGCCGCCGGCAGATATTGCTCGGCAAGATATCGAAACACATCCGGGCCGTAGATCTTCTTGTAAAGCACGGTGGGGACAGCGGTGCCCGAGAAAACGATGACGATCACATTGTCGTAGCTGAGGCAGCGCCGCAGATACTCGGTAACAGCTGGATAGAACTCGCGCTTGCCGATCGCGTCGATGGCCAGCGCGAGACCTTCAAAAACGGACATTGTCACCAATCATACCCCGATGGGGGTATATACCCCCAAGAAACGATGCCCGTAGTGTAAATCAAAAAAGAAAGGGGTACGAGAGAATTGTCCAGTTTGCCATTCGAGACCGCGCACAGGCCGAGATCGCGGCGGGGATTTTCGCCGCGATGAAACGTCCCGTCGATCATGGCGCCATGGCCGTTTCAGGCTACACGGTGCCCTGGCACACAGCGACTGGTACGCCTGTCGCGCTTCACGTCTCGTCGTCGCGGCCGGTGCGCGCTGTGCGGATCTTGCGGCTCGATACGCCCTCGGCCGCGGTCATGGACTGGGATGTCGAACCGACAGAAAATGCCGCGTCGCATCGCGACTTCAACCATGGGTCCTTCCTGAGGATCACGGCATCGGAACTGGCCAAGGCCACCGAAATCGGCGGTGTTTCCTTCGAGGTCTATTTGACCCGCAATGACGGCGCTCGCGTGCTCTTCGAGTGCGGAAATTTGCTAGTTGGGTTGCAGGACGGGCGGCTGACGTCAGGCCATGACGGCAAGCCGCTGGAAATCGGCGAGACCCTGCCAGCAAACACCTGGCTCATGGTCGAGATTTCATCCGATGGCGGCGGGACGGTCCTGAACATCGGCTCCGACGACCTGTTGTCGCCGTTTCGCCTGCAGCATCAATTCGATCGGCCCTGGTCCCTGTCCGGTGACATGATCTTCGGTACCAGCGCGGCAAACGACGTCAGGTCGCTCAATGCCAAATTCTCAGCGATCGCCCTGCAAACCGCGGCCGGACGCACCGCCTGGACCTTCCCCACCTTGCTGCCGAGCGGTCCGATCGCCTCGACAGGTGGAGATGACGTTCTCCTCCTGGAAACGGTCAACCAGCCCGCGTTCTGCATGACTTCGCGCCGCTGGGACGGGTCGAGTTTCGATCCCCGGCTGGTGCCATCGCATTACGACGCGGTGCATTGCCATGACGACGACATGGGTGCGTTGGATTGGCCTGCTTCCTACCATTTGCAGGTCCCCGCCGAAGCGTCTGCCGGGGTTTATGCCTTCGAAGTCAGCCATGACGAAGGATCGGAGCGCATCGTCTTCTTCATCACCTCGACGGCACGCCAGGCACCGCTGTTGTTCCTGGTACCGACGGCCACCTATCTCGCCTACGCTGATGAATTCCTGCCGGCGCATCTCTACGAGTGGATGTGCGAGGATCGCGGCCATCGCTTCGCCATCGATAACAATCTGAAGTCGCTCTACGACTACCACAGCGATCTCAGCGGCGTGTCGATCTGTTCCTACAGAAAACCGAAGGCAACGCTGCGCGACGACTACAAATACCCGCTCTGCGGCTGCCCGCACAATCTGCCAGTCGACCTGCATTTCCTGCGCTTCTGCCACGCTAACGGCATCGCCTTCGATCTCATCACCGACCGCGACCTGCATGAGCGCGGCGTTGCGGGCCTGCAGGGCTACCAGGCGGTCATCACCGGCAGCCATCCCGAATACATGTCGATCGAGATGGAGCATGCGCTGCGCCAGTTCGCGGCGACGGGCGGTAGCATCGCCTATCTCGGCGGCAATGGCTTTGCCGGCAAGGTGGCGTTCCAGGACGATCTGATGGAACTCCGCCGTTCGCCGCTCGAGGCAGGCCGCACCTGGGACGGACCGATCGCCGAACAATCGCTGTCGATTACCAACCAGCCGGGCGGCCATCTGCGCGCCAGCGGGCGCGGCGAATTCTCGCTGACCGGCGTCGCCATCTCGCTGATGGGTTTTGACCGCGCGCGGCCTTTTACGCGCACGCCGGAAAGCCACCAACCTTCGGCCGCATGGCTGTTCGACGGCGTCGCCAACGAAGCCTTCGGCGACGAGGGCATCGTGCTGGGCGGCGCGGCCGGCTACGAGGTCGATGCCACCGACCCGCATCTTGGCACCTCCCCCGATACAACAGTCATTGCGCGCGCAACCGGTTTTCCTGACAGCTTCGTCCACGACGCTACGCGCTGGTATGAGGGCGGCGAGGAGGAGCGCGCATCGCGGCGCTGCGCGGAGATGACGCTGCGCCACCTGCCTTCAGGCGGTTTGATCTTTTGCGCGAGTTCGGTCGCCTGGTGCGGCGCTCTGCCGACCGGCGACGCCATGAACGACGTCGGCAGGGTCACCAAGAATTTGCTGACGCATCTGGCGTCGGCAAAGAGCCGGCCGGCCCGGGATCGACAGCAACAGAGCGGGAGCCAACCCGCCACCCCATCGGCTTCGACAGCATAGCGACAGTTCAACATCACACTTTGGGAACAAGGACCAGGATCATGGGAACCATCAGAAGACATTTCACCGGGGCGGTCGCCCTGTTGGCGCTCTCCACCGCACTGCCGTTCGCCGCACAGCCGGCAAAAGCACAGGACCTGCCGGTTGAACCGGGCGTGTTCAAGCTCGCGATATCGCCCTGGCTCGGCTACGGCATGTGGTACATCGCCCAGGAAAAAGGCTTCTTCAAAGCCAATGGCCTGGAAGGCGTCGAGCTGACCAATTTCGTCGAGGACAAGGATATGGGCGCGGCGGTTGCCGCCGGACAGGTCGACGGCGACAACGAATCCATCCAGCAACTGCTGGCCAAGGTGCAGGCCGGCATTCCGATCAAGGGCGTGCTGCTGCTTGATGCCAGCACCAAGGCCGATGCCATCCTCGTCAACGGCGACATCAAGACCGTGGCCGACCTCAAGGGCAAGCAGGTTGCCTTCGAGCGCGGATCGACCAGCGATCTGCTGCTGAACTATGTGCTGCAGAAGAACGGCATGACCATCGACGACGTCAATGTCCTGCCGATGCCGGCGGCAAGCGCCGGCACCGCGATCATTTCCGGCACCGTACCGGCGGCCGTCACCTATGAGCCTTACATCTCGGCAGCCATCGGCGCCGACAAGAACATCAAGGTGCTGGCCGAGGCCGGCGAGGCGCCCGGCCTGATCAGCGACGTGCTTTCCGTGCCGGAAGAGACGCTGAAGAAGAAGCCGGGCCAGGTGCAGGCCATGCTGAAGAGCTGGGACCAGGCGCTGGAATATTATCGCGCCCACACCGAGGAAGGCCGCGCCATCATCGCCAAGGGAGTCGGCGCCGAGCCGGCGGACCTGGCGACGGCCTTCGACGGCGTGTCGTATTACTCGGCCAGCGAAAGCCAGAAGGCGCTCAACGGCGTGTTCAAGTCCGACACTTATCCCGGCATCGTCAAGGCGGCGATCGCGGCCAAGCTGATCGACAAGGACATCGCCTACGACGCGGCCATCGGCTCGACCGTGGCGCATTGGAAATAAGCGTTGCGAAACCGGCAGGCGGGCCAACGCGGCCCGCCTATTCCTATGCGATGGCGGGAAGAAAACCCAGGCATGACCAGCCCTGACGTTCAAGTGGCGCTGACGTTCGACTTCGATGGCTATTCGACATGGATCGGCAGCCAACGGGCGACGTCACCGAGCATGCTCTCGCGCGGCGAGTTCGATCCGATCGGCGCGCGCCGCATCCTGAAGGTGCTGGAGCAGGCCAGCATTCCGGCAACCTTCTTCGTGCCCGGCCATTCCGCCCTCGCCTTCCCGCCGGTCGTGCGCGCCTTTCGCGATGGCGGCCACGAGATCGGCCATCATGGCTGGGTTCATGAGAACCCTGTGCTGCTGACGCGCGAGGAAGAGCGCGCCGTCCTGCTGCGAGGCCTGGAGGCGCTGGACAAGGTCGCCGGCATCAGGCCATCCGGGTACCGCTCGCCGGCCTGGGACAACAGCCCGTCCACGATCGAACTGCTGCTCGAACTCGGTTTCGAGTATGAAAGCTCGATGATGGGTAACGACCATGAGCCCTATTGGTGCCGGATCGGCGATGCGTGGTCGACGTCGGAAGAATTCCGCTTCGGCCTGCCAGTCGATCTCGTCGAAATGCCTGTCGCCTGGCATCTCGACGACTTTCCGCAATTCGAGTTTCTGGCGACCGACAAGGGCTACCTGCCCGGCGGCCGTGCACCCTCGAGCGTGCTGGAGATCTGGAAAGGGGAGTTCGACTTTCTCTACCAGCGGATCGGCAGCGGCGTGATGGTGGTGACCATGCATCCGCAGATCATGGGGCGCGGCCACCGGCTGCTGATGCTCGAGGAATTCATTCGCCATGTCGCGTCGCATGAGCGCGCCGGCTTCACGACATGCCAGGACTATGTGCGGCAATGGCGCAAGGGGCGTTCGCCGTCCCTGCCCTCGGATGCCGGCGACAACAGGCTGACCAGATGAAAACGGCAATCGTCACCGGTGCCGCCGGCGGGATCGGCGCGGCGATCGCGACGCTGTTCGCGTCGATAGGTTCCACCGTGATCGCACTCGACCGGTCGTTCACCGGCGTGAGCGAACAGGCCACCGGCGCCGGCCAGATCCTGTCGGCCGCCTTCGATGTCGCTGATGAAGCCGATTGGGCGAGGATTTCGGACATCGTTGCCCAGCGGTTCGGCCACGTCGATGCGCTGGTCAACAACGCCGCCATCTTCAATCCGGTGCCATTCCTGGAAGAAAGCGTCGCCGGTTTCCAGGCCGTCACCGACGTCAACCAGCTGGGCACGTTCCTCGGCATGCGCGCCGCCGCCGCGCTGATGCCGGCGCAGGGCGGCTCGATCGTCAACGTCTGCTCCACGGGCGGCTTGAGAGGCTTTAGCGGCGCCTTTGCCTATTCGACCTCGAAATGGGCGATCCGCGGCATGACCAAGGTCGCGGCGCGCGAACTCGCCGGCCGCAACATCCGGGTCAACGCGGTGCATCCAGGCTTGGTCGACACGCCGATGCTTGGCGAGAACACCGCTGAGAACCTGGCTGAAATGACCGCCTCTGTGCCGCTCAACCGGCTGGCTAGCCCGCGGGAGATCGCGCATCTCGTGGCGTTCCTGGTGTCGCCCGGCAGCGAATACATCACCGGGTCCGAATTCACGATCGACGGCGGGCAGACGATCTAGAGACTCAGGAAAAGAGCTGGCTATGGAAAAGCGATTTCAGGGAAAGGCCGCCGTGGTGACCGGTGCCGGCAACGGCATTGGCCTGGCTACCGCCAAGCGGTTGCAAGCCGAAGGCGCGGCGGTGCTTTCGGTCGACTGGAACGCGGACTATCTGGCCGACTGCGCGGAACCGAAACTGACGATAGATCTCGCCGATGACGATGCCCCGGCGCGGATCGTCACGGCTGCAAAGGCACAGTTCGGGACCATCGATATCCTGATCAATAATGCCGGCGTCGCCGGTTCCAAGACGCTTGGCGACAGCAGTGACGAACTGATCGACCGTGTCATGGGGATCAACGTGCGCGCGGCGATGCGCCTGACCCGCGACACGCTTCCGCATCTGGCGAGGCCGGGCGGCTCTATCGTCAATGTCTGTTCGGTGTTCGGCGAGGTCGGTTTTCCCAACACCGCCCCCTATGCCGCGTCCAAGGGCGCGCTGTCGCAACTGACGCGCCAGTTGGCCGCCGACCTGTCGGCCGACGGGATCCGCGTCAACGGTGTGGCGCCCGGCGTCATCAACACGCCGATCGTCGCCGAACGCATCGCGTCGGACGCCTGGTACCGGCGCGCGATGATCGAAACCACGCCGATCCGTCGCGTCGGCACGGCAGAGGATGTCGCCGGCGGCATCCTGTTCCTGTGCGGCCCGGACGCCCAGTTCATCACCGGCCACATCCTCAATATCGACGGCGGCTGGCTTGCCGCACGCGTCGCCCCTTGAAGGGGCGTTTCGACGAGACGAAGGAAACAGATTGTCAGATGTAGCAATCCACGACCTGGCCACGATGTCGTCCGAGGCGCGCACGCGCCTGCTGGAGCGGACCGAGGCCGATCTCACCGACACGATCCGCAAGGTCGAGCCGATCATCGCCGCCGTGCGGACCAGAGGCGACGATGCCCTGATCGAACTTGCCGCCCGGTTTGACGGCGTGACGCTGGACCGCACGGCTTTGAAGGTGTCCGCAAGCCAGATCGCCGGCGCCGAGAAGGAACTCGATCCCGATGTCGTCGCGGCGATCCGGCTGTCGGTGGCGCAGGTGAGGCGTTTTCATGAGGCACAGATGCCCGACAACCTCTGGCTAAACGAGGCAACCGAAGGCGCGCTGATCGGCGACCGCTGGACGTCGATCGATTCCGTCGCCTGCTACGTGCCGCGCGGCAAAGGCTTCTTCCAGTCGAGCGCGATCATGACCGCGGTGCCCGCCAAGGTGGCCGGTGTCGCACGGGTGGTGATCGTGACACCACCGGGGCCGGACGGTTCGGCCGACGCCGCCACGCGTTTCATCGCATCCTTGATTGGCATCGACGACATATATGTCTGCGGCGGCGCCCAGGCGGTGGCAGCGGTCGCTTATGGCACGCAGACCGTGCCGAAATGCGCAAAGATTGTCGGCCCCGGCAGTCCATGGGTCAGCGCGGCGCGCCAGCTTCTGTCGAACCGGATCGATCCGGGCAGCCCGGCCGGCCCGAGCGAATTGCTGGTCTATGCCGACAGTTCGGTTCCGGCCGCGCTTGCCGCACTGGAGCTGACAGTTGAATCGGAACATGGACCAGACTCGTCAGCCTTTGCCGTCACCACCGACCGAGCACTGGCGGAAGCCATCGCCGCCGCGGTGCCACAGTTCTGGGAGGCGATGGGAGAGTATCGCGCGGATTTCTCCCGCACCGTGCTGAACGGCAGGAATGGCGGCATCGTGCTGGCGCCTTCGATCGAAGC
The DNA here is from genome assembly GCF_040318715.1 of Mesorhizobium sp. M1050. Lineage (NCBI taxonomy): Bacteria > Pseudomonadati > Pseudomonadota > Alphaproteobacteria > Hyphomicrobiales > Phyllobacteriaceae > Mesorhizobium > Mesorhizobium sp. M1050. The sequence continues at coordinate 22,412 of NZ_JAMYMV010000040.1, forward strand.
GGCGTTCGACTTCATCAACGACTATGCGGCAGAGCATCTGGCCGTGCTGTCGACATCGGCCTTCGAGCTGCTGCCGAGGATCAGGAATGCCGGCGAGATCCTGCTCGGCCCGCATTCGATTGCCAACTTCGTGCTTGGACCGAGCCACGTCCTGCCGACGGGCGGGCGGGCCAACACGGCATCGCTGCTATCCGTCTTCGATTTCATGAAGCGCTCCTCGATCGCCTACCTTTCCCAGGCGGCCTATCAGCGGCTGGCGCCGGCCGCCCGCACCTTCGCCCAATATGAAGGGTTCATGGCGCATGCGAATTCGGTTTCGGAAATCCGCGATCGCATCCTGTCGAACAGCAGCCCTTTCACCCGGCCCGTGAGATCACGATGACCCTACAGACAGACACAGCCGTCCTGAAGCAGACCGTGCAACGCCCGCAGCGAAAACCGTTGCTGAGCATGGCGGCAGAAATTTCTGGCTCGACCTATCTCTTCATCGCCGTCTGCGCCTTCCTGCTCTTCATCGCGGCGTGGTTCCTGGCGACAGGGCTCGGCATGACCAAGCCGATCTTCCTGCCCTCCCCCCTTGCCGTAGTCGCCAAACTTACCAAGCTCGCCATGGATGGAACGCTGGCCAGCGATGTCGGCAACAGCGTCTACCGCATCATGATCGGCTTCCTCCTCGCGTCGGTGATGGCGCTGGCGACCGCCATCCTGATCGGCGCCTACCGCTTCTGGGAGGCGGCGATCGAGCCATTCCTCGATTTCGTCCGCTACATGCCGGTCGTGGCCTTCGTGCCGCTGACCATCCTGTGGAGCGGCACCGGCGACATCCAGAAATTCCTGATCATCTGGATCGGCACCTATTTCCAGCAGGCGCTGAATTTAAGGACAACATCAAGCGTGTTCCCACAGACTTCATCGGTTTTGGACGAACACTGGGGATGAGCGACCTGCGCGTTCTGATGCGCATTGTCGTGCCTTCGGCGATGCCGCAGATCTGGGACACGCTGCGCATCTCGCTGGGCTGGGCCTGGACCTGGGTGACGCTGGCTGAACTTGTTGCCGCCAATTCCGGGCTTGGGTACCGGATCACGGTTGCCCAGCGCTATCTGCAAACCGACATGGCGATCGGCTACATACTGGTGCTCGGCATACTGGGCCTGGCGACGGACCAGATCATGCGATTCCTCGGTCGGCATTTCTTCAAATATGAGAGGAAGTCCTGACATGCAGATGCATCCCAAGCTTAAGATCTCGCATCTGCAAAAATCGTTCACCAACGGCCGGTCGACGATCAAGGTGCTCGACGACATCAACCTCGAAGTCGGCGACAACGTGTTCGTTTCGCCGGTCGGCGCGTCGGGCTGCGGCAAGAGCACGCTGCTCTCGATCATCGCCGGCCTGCAGGACTATCAGCAAGGCGAGATGCTGGTCGACGGCAATCCGATCATCGGACCGGGCCGCGATCGTGGCGTCGTCTTCCAGTCCTACACCTTGCTGCCATGGCTGACCGCGCTGCAGAATGTTGAGTTCGCGCTGCGCGAGACCGGGCATGATGCCAAGGACATTCCCGAAGTGGCGCGCCAGCATCTCGACCTGGTGAAGCTTTCGCGCTTTGCCGACAGCTTTCCGAGCCAGCTTTCCGGCGGCATGAAGCAGCGCGTCGCTATTGCGCGCGCTTTGTCCTATCGGCCGAAGATGCTTTTGATGGACGAGCCCTTCGGTGCGCTAGATGCGCTGACCCGTGGCCAGATGCAGGAACTCTTGATGCAGATCTGGCAGGAGCATCGCCTGACCGTGATCTTCGTCACCCACGATGTCGAGGAGGCGGTTTATCTGTCCGACCGCATCTTCGTCATGGGCCTCAACCCGGGTCGTATCAAGGAGTGCATTACGGTGCCTGCCGTCAGGCCGCGGCCGACCGGCGTTCAGCATGATCGCGATGTCCTGGAGCTTCAGGCAAGAGTGCTGAAATCCATTCGGGAAGAGACCAGCCGCGCGGACTTTGAGTGAGTTCGATAGCCTCCATCAGGGGCAAGGAGCAGGGCCGACAACTATGCGGCAAGCGAAATCTCTCGTTCAGCGAACACACAATTAAATCCTGACGCAACCCAAGAGCGTGGGGCCGTGAGATTCAAGCTTTGGCTTGAGCTGTCTACCATTCTGTGGCCTGATACGGCATGCTGGATCGAGACCAGCGTCAGTCGATCGACGAATTCAAGGCCATCACCAAACACCGGGGCGGTCACTGGGGTTGGGCTCACAAATGCGATAGTTCCTTCGCCTAGATCTCGCTCGACAGCGCATTGCGCGCTGCATAAAGCTCGGCGATGAAATCGGTTGTCAACGTCGAGTTGATGCCGTCCGGCGGGCGCAAAATCAGTGCTCGGAAATGGACGGCTGGCTCGAATGGCTTGGCGACGATGCCGTCGATCATGCGGTCGGCAATGACGGAAGGATTGACCAGACCGATACCCATGCCCTTCGCGGCAAGGATGGCAATGGTCAGACCGTAAGGTGTTTCAATCAAGACGCGTGGCCGCACACGATGCTCGGCAAAGATCTTGTCCATGGCGAGCCGCACCGTGTCTTCCGGCGACAGTGCCAGGAACGCCTCATCATCAAGATCCCCAGGCGTGACAACAGGCTTGCGGGCCAACCGGTGGTTCTTCGGCATCACGCAGACAGCGCGCGGGGTGGTGAAGATGCTGTGCAGCACGCCTGTCGTATCGACCTCGTCGGCAGCGAGACCGATGTCGAAACTGCCAGATGCCACAAGGTCGCGCACGACATTGGACGTGCGCACCTGATAGCTGATGCGAACCTGTGGATGTTTGTTGGAGAAGGCCACAATGGCACGCGGCACCAGACCGTGCCCGAGCGCCGAGAGGCTGGCAACGCGGATCGTCCCCGTCCCGACTTCCTTGATCTGGGCCGCTCGCAGCTTGAGCCGATCCAGCCCCACCAGATTGGCCTTTACCTCAGTGTGGAAAAGTTCTCCTTCCCGGGTCGGCACCAGCCTGCCGCGGATACGGTCGAACAGGTTGAAACCGAGCTCCGACTCCAGCTTCGTCAGAGAGCGACTTATCGCGGGCTGCGAAGTATCCAGCAGCGTCGCCGCCGCGCCGGCGCCACCCGTGATCATGATTGCGTTGAACACATCGATGTCGCGCGGGTTCATTGGCGGTCCATATCAAAAATGGATTATCTTTATCGTAACGGTCATAGATGGCAATGGGCGAGCCAGTTAAAGTCCGCCCATGACCCGACACGACGACACTTCACATATCCATCCTCCCAGGCGCTCGGAGGAGCCATTCAGGTCGTTGGCGATGCCAGTTGAACGCGCCTCAACGGTGGTCTTCGACGATCTGGACTCCTTCGAGCGCCGCGTCGAGCGACTGTACGATGGCTTCAGTTACGGACTTTACGGGACTCCGACCAGCCGCCAGTTGGAAGACCATATCGCTGCGCTGGAAGGCGGATCTCGGGCGCTCGTCGTCCCTTCAGGAATGGCGGCCATAACGCTGACGACCATGACCGTCTGCCATGGTGGCGATCGGGTTCTGATCCCGGAGACGTTCTATGGGCCGGCACGCGAAATGGCCGCCCGCCTTCTCGCTCCCCTTTGCATCGATACGGTGACCTACGATCCCAAGCTTGACGGAAGAATTTCGGCGTTGATCGATGGCAGGACGCGGCTGGTCTGGGTGGAATCGCCGGGTTCCGGGACCTTTGAGGTACAGGACGTGCCGGCAATCACGGCTGCGGCCCACGAGGCTGGCGCGCTTGTCGCGGTCGACAATACCTGGGCCTCACACTTACTGTTCAAACCACTCAAGCATGGTGTCGATGTCTCGATGCAGGCACTTTCTAAACATGCCGGCGGCCACGGCGACCTGCTGATGGGCTCGGTGGCGGTGAACGACGAGAGCTTGTTCCGGCGGTTAAAGGACACCGCGCGTTTTCTCGGTTACGGCGTTTCGCCGGAGGATTGCGCATTGTGCGAGCGCGGCCTGATGACCATGCCGGTGCGCATGCGCCAAGCCGACAGCACCGCTCTGAACATCATATCGTGGCTGTCGGAGCGCCCCGAGGTTGCGCAGATCCTGCATCCGAGTGAGCCCGACCATCCCGGCCACTTGACCTGGAAGCGTGACTTCGCCGGATCGGCAGGTGTCTTTTCGTTTGTGTTGCAGCCGGAACTAGCGCCCCACCAATCCGAGGCTCTGCGTCGCATGCGACTGTTCAGGCTAGGTGCAAGCTGGGGCGGGGTGCACTCGCTGATCTCCGTCAGTGATCCTCGAAAGGGGCGCAGTGGCCTCGACTGGCTGAAGCCTGGCCCAGTTTGGCGGCTCTCGATCGGCCTGGAGGCCGTCGGCGACCTTCTCGCCGATCTGTCGCAGGCCTTCGAACACTTTGCGGAAACGCGACGAACCACAGTTGGCGACGCCAAGGCTGCAGAATGACAACAACTTCAACAAAAGGGGAATGGATATGAAATGCGAAGGGCATAAATGGCTTGCCGCCTTAGCGATCGGGCTGGTCGGCTTGGCGTCAAGCGCGGGAGATGCGGCCGCGCAAAGCGTCGTCGAAAAGATAAAGGCACGCGGCTACGTCAGTTGCGGCGCGAGCCAGGGAGTGCCCGGTCTCTCTCGACCCGACGAAAAGGGGTATTATCGCGGCTTCGATTCCGACATCTGCCGTACATTCGCGGTCGCCATTCTTGGGGACAAGGATAAGATCCGATACGTGCCGCTCAATGCTGCTCAGCGACTTCCTGCACTACAGACTGGAGAAATCGATATTCTGTCGCGCACGTCCACGATCACCTACACGCGCGATGCCGTGGTCCGTTTCGTCTGGATCAACCTCTATGACACGGATGGCATCCTCGTCCGCAAAGCGGACAAAATCACCGAGCCGAAGCTGCTCGACGGAAAGACTGTCTGCCTTCAAGGCGGCGGCAGCTTGACCGAGAAGGCGATTGAGGAAACCGAGGAGGAATTCGGGATCTCGATGAAGAAGGTCTACTACGACTCGACCCTCCAGGCCCGCGATGCCTTCTTCGGCGGCCGCTGCGATTCCTACGTCACCGATGGAACCGCGGCAGCAGGGCAGCGTGCCTCGGTCGCAAAGAATCCTAACGATTACGACATCATCAAAGTCGGAAAGGCTGCCGAGCCCAATGGCGTGGCGATCGCGCGCGGCGATGAACAGCTCTTCGACATCGTTCGCTGGACGATAAATGCCCTGTTCTGGGCAGAGGCCAACAACATCACGTCGGAAAATATCGACGAAAAGCTCGCTGGGGGCAATTCGGAGGTCCAGCGAGTGCTGGGCAAGGAAGCCGGCTTCGGCAAGCCGCTCGGGCTGGATGACAATTGGGTCTACAACGTCATCAAGCAGACCGGCAATTACGCCCAGATTTGGGATCGCAATCTTGGCAAGGATAGCCCGCTCAAGGTCGAACGCGGCTTGAACGCCCTGTGGAAAGATGGCGGCCTGAACTACCCTTTCCCGTGGGATTAAAGCGCGTCGAGGGGAGCGCCTGGCGCGCTCCTCGATTCCGATAGCGATGTGGATCCGAGGTCAGCATGTTGAGTGACGCCAAAATCAGATCAATCATCATTCAGGCCGCCTTGGCGACTGCTTTCCTGGCGTTCGCAGCGCTACTCGTCAGCACCACCTTCGCCAACCTTGAGGCGCGCGGTATCCCGATAGGCTTTGACTTCTTGTCCATGCCGTCCAGGATCGTCATCTCCGAGGCAATCCTCACATACAAGTCGCGGGATCCGTACTACTGGGCCATTGTAGTCGGGCTGGCCAACACCGTCTTCATTTCCACGCTGGTCACCGTCTTCTCGTCCATTCTCGGACTGATCGTGGGCATCACGCGGCTGAGCAGCAACCCACTGGCTGCGGGCACATGTCGCGTGTGGGTGGAACTGGCGCGTAATTCGCCCCCTATCGTCCTTCTGATCTTCCTCTATTCGCTGTGGTGGAAAATGTTGCCGCCAGTCGGCGAGGCGCTCAACCCGCTGCCTGGCGTCTATGCTTCCATGCGCGGTTTCGTGGTGCCAGCCGTTGGCATCGACGTAAGCATGACCGGTCTCCTCATGATCTTGTGCGCCATCGCGCTCGCTATCGCAGGCTGGATCGCAGTACGCAAAGGTTGGTCGCCGAAGGCTGTCGTGCCCAGTGTGCTGGCAGTTAGCGCCGCAGGAGTTTGGCTCGCTGACGCGCGGTTCACCATCGACTGGCCGGTCTTCACCGGCTCGAACTTTGAGGGTGGCAAAGAACTGACCCCGGAGCTCAGCACGATCCTCATCGGATTGACCCTCTACACAACGGGTTTCGTAGCAGAAATCGTGCGTGGCGGTGTCCTGTCGATAGGCCGCGGCCAGTGGGACGCTGGTCATTCGCTTGGCCTTCCGCGCGGCAAGATATTGCGCCTGATCGTCATCCCCCAGATGCTGCGGGTAATCGTGCCACCGCTCAACAGCCAGTACATCAACGTCGTCAAGAACTCGACCTTGGCAATCGCGGTTGGCTACCCGGATTTCCTTGCAGTCATGAATACAACCATCAGCAAGTCCAGCCACTCCATTGAAGGCGTCTTCATCATTCTCGGCGTCTATCTCGCCCTCAATCTCACCATGTCGGGCGCAGCCAACTGGTACAACCGCCGCATCGCGATCGTGGAGCGATAATCATGAAGGCCGTTTCTCTCCCGTTACCGGTCGATCCCCTAGAGCGACGTGTTCGCTTCCCAGTCCTGCAGCGTTCTGCCGGGCTCCTATTCGGTACGCCTTTCAACGCCGCATTGACGCTGGTGTTTGGCACTCTGCTGATGGTCACCGTCCCGCCAGTGCTGCGCTGGCTCGTCGTAGACGCAGTGCTGTTCGAATCCGACCCGAACGCCTGTCGTGCGGCGGCTGGAGCCTGCTGGAGTTTCGTATACGCCAAGTCCGGCCAACTCCTGTTCGGCATCTATCCGATTGATGACCGCTGGCGTCCCGCCATTGTGTGCCTACTCATCCTCGCGCTGCTGGGCTGGTCTGTTCGCCCGGCTAGCTGGAGACCCCGATTACTCGCGCTCTGGTTGGCAGCATTCGCGTTGATCGTCTGGTTGATGGGTGGTGGCCTTGGCCTGGTCGAAGTCCCCACGTCCTTATGGGGCGGACTTCCTGTAACGTTGATACTGACCGTCGTTGCCATCGGTGTCGCCTTCCCGGTCGGCATCCTGCTTGCGCTGGCGCGGCGCTCTTCCATGGCTGCGGTGCGGATCGGCGCGGTGGTACTGATTGAATCAGTGCGCGGCCTTCCCCTCTTGTCTATCCTGTTCGTGGCATCGATCATGATGCCGCTCTTCCTGCCGGAATCGCTGCTGCCCGACAAATTCGTGCGCGCGCTGGTTGCTCTGACCATTTTTGCGGCGGCCTATCTGGCCGAGGTCATCCGCGGCGGGCTTCAGGCTATCCCCAATGGGCAATACGAGGCCGCCGCCGCGCTCGGCCTTCCCTTCTGGCGCACCCAGTACCTCGTTATCCTACCACAGGCCATCCGCGTGGCCATCCCTGCGTTAGCCAACACCATCATCGTCATGATCAAGAACACCAGTCTTGTCCTCGTCGTGGGCCTATTCGACTTGATCAGTTCCGGCAAGGCAGCGCTTGCGGATCCCGAATGGCCATCGCCGGCGGCCGAGACCTTCCTGTTCATCGGCGCGATCTTCTTTGCGCTCTCCTTCTCCTTCGCCCGTTTCGCCGACTTCCTCGAACGGCGCGGTCCGACATCGCACTAGGAACAAGAACATGGTGTCTTTCACTCCTCGCACGCGACATGCTGAACCTGGATCTTCTACTGCCGAGCTGGCTGCCGTCGAGATGATTGGCGTCAAAAAGTGGTACGGGACCTTCCATGCCTTGAAGAACATCAATCTCACGGTTCGTCGCGGCGAAAAGCTGGTGATCTGTGGACCGTCTGGCTCTGGCAAGTCGACGATGATCCGTTGCGTCAACCGGTTGGAGGAGCATCAGAAAGGTCATATCGTCGTAAATGGCACTGAGCTAACGAACGATCTGAAGAAGATCGATGAAATCCGCCGCGACGTCGGCATGGTGTTCCAGCATTTCAACCTCTTTCCGCATCTGACCGTGTTGGAGAATTTGACATTGGCGCCGATCTGGGTGCGCAGACTTCAGCGCAATGAAGCTGAACAGACGGCCATCCACTATCTCGAGCGCGTGGGGATTCTCGATCAGGCGCACAAATATCCCGGTCAGCTCTCTGGCGGCCAGCAGCAGCGGGTAGCCATTGCTCGCTCACTCTGCATGAACCCGAAAATTATGCTGTTCGACGAGCCGACCTCGGCACTTGATCCCGAAATGGTCAAGGAGGTGCTAGATACAATGGCGTCATTGGCCTGTGATGGCATGACAATGCTGTGCGTCACCCATGAGATGGGATTCGCCCGCCAGGTTGCGGACCGCGTTGTGTTCATGGACCAGGGCGAGATTGTCGAGACCAACACTCCGGTCGAGTTCTTCACAAACCCGCTTCACGAACGCAGCAAGCTGTTTCTTAGCCAGATTCTGAATTAAGCAATTGAACTCGTTGGCCTTGACGAGTTCAATGTCTCTATGTCGATTTTGTTCGCACATTCTGCCAAAATCGATCCCGACGTAGAGACGCTTGCCGACAACTGGATTGGCATCCGCGCTGTGGGCGCGTCGGCCGATGCGTTGATAGCATCCTGGACGACCGGCTTTGTTTGTATTGGCCGATGCTGAAATCCACTGTTAAAACCCGTTGCGGCAAAGGGCTTCAAGATCCGCCTTTGTCATCGCCTCGATACCGAGTGCAGGAAGAATATCATTGTCTCGTCTGAGATCACGACCATAAGCCGCCGACAAGATGGAAATTCCGGATTCATGGAGTGTCGCCGGATTTCCGCTGATCTTCCCCAGAACGGCAGTCGGTAGCAGGCCGAACGGAACATCCTCGAGAATATAGCGGCTCTCGATGGTTGTCGGGCCAAACCCGCCGCGGCCTTGACGATCCATCTCCTGGTTCATTTCCGAAACAGTGTTCATGGGGACGTGGAACGACAATGAAAAATGTTCCTGGACGGTACGAACCGCGATACCGAAATGGGCAGCTATGGCCAACCGTTCGGCATCCAGAGCCTCGATAAAGCGGCCAACGGCAGGAGTGACATTTCCCCCCTGGCTCCACTGCTCGGCCTTCTCCATGCGTGTGAGATTGAGAAGGGCAATTCCCAGATGGTTCTGCGGATTGAGGTTGCTGAGCGCAATCGCCAGCAGACCATCCCGCTTGACGAAGCGATCGCCGAACAAGGCCGTGCAAAGCTCGTACCCTTGGTCGAGCGCATCGAAAGGCAGCGTCGCAACATCAAGCTTCTGGCGAATGGAAGTGACATTGACTTCGGTTGATCCAAGCTGGCGACCAGTCAGTAGTGTTGTGCCCCAAACGACGATCGGCAACCTGATCTTGCGCTCCGTCAACCGCTTCCAGAGATACAGAGCCCCAAACGAACTATGCGAACTGATGATGACCGGAATTCCATCTGCCAGATGAGGGACGGCGGCATCCATAACCATCTTGTGGCCGTAAGCCGGAAGCGCGATCACCACCACGTCCGCGTGGTCGATGGCATCTTTACAATCCTTGGCAATGCCCACCGGCACCGTCGCCTCGATATCCCCCGTCGCCTTCAATAATTCGCCAGTAGCCAACGTTCGGGTGCGGCGTCCCGACGGTGACCAAAGTGTTGGCGAATGTCCCGATTGTGCCAAATAGGCGGCAAGGCCATAGGCAATTGCTCCGGCGCCCAGAATACTCACGCGCATAACATTCCTCCTCTTGCAGGCTTTGTGGTTCGAGAATCCTTGCCGTCCCCGCCTACAAGTTTTTTCATCACGAGGTTCCGATTTGGAGTCACGTCGGTTTGCCCCAGCCGGTTTCGATCAAGGGCTCCGGCTCGGAGCCGGCAAGCGCCGTGTGAACATTAGTTTCCGCTTGACATATATCAAAAATGAATGAGACGATGTCAATCATACGGATTTCACATGTAGGGAGAAATGGAAACTCGGGACCTTCAGACCTTCCTTGCGGTTGCTGCCAGCGGCAGCATTACCAAGGCGGCTGACATGCTCGGGCGTTCCCAACCTGCGGTGACACGCACCATTCAGGATCTTGAGGCCGAACTTGGCTTCGAATTGCTGCACCGGGTCGGCCGACGGGTGCAGCTATCTGAAGAGGGTGTCGCATTTGAAGAAGAAGCGCGGCGACTGCTGATGTCCTTCACCGAACTCGCGGCGCGGGCCAAGATGATCGCCGCCGGCCGGGGTCGGATCCTGCAGATCGTCACAACCTCCGCGATCGGCACTGGCCTAATTCCGACGGCCATGGCCGAGCTCAAGGGTATCGAGCTTCCGCACGAGACGCATCTCGGACAGTTTCTTCCTTCCACCGTCGCCCAGGAAGTACGCAGCGGTCGTGCCGAGATCGGCTTTTCAAGCCTGCCGCTCGATACGCCTGGTCTGGATGTCCTGCGGCTCTATTCGGCGCCCGATGTTGCGGCCGTGCGGGAGGACGATCCGCTGGCTGAACTTGACGTCATACCGCTTTCCGCCTTTGCCGGTCGCCGCGTCGCCACACTGCTCAACCCCCTGCGTTTCCAGTTGCATGTCTCCAAGGCTTTGGCTGCCCGGGGCATCGATACAGGGCCAGTGATCCGGACGAATACTGCATATGGCGCGTTACAGATCGTGCGTCAGACCGGTGCGGCAGCCGTCATCGATCCCCTCACCGCTTATGGCGTCGCCCTGCCCGATGTCGTCATCCGCCCGATCGACGCAACCGTTCTCTTTTATTGGGGCGTTATGGCTGCCGAAAAACGTCCGCTTCGTCCAGTCGCGCAGGCGTTGATAGATGCGGTCGAGACGGTGGCTGAACGGTCGATCGTCGGCTTCAAGAAACTCGATCCGGCCCTCGCTGGTCAATTGGTGAGCGATCCTGCATCCGGCACAAATTACGGAACAGGAATATGAAGCATACCCCCGCCGCGCCAAATTTGACAGGTCTTGCCGCGCTCGAAGCACAGCTGGCGCAGGATCTCGACCTCCTCGAACTGCCTGCCAAGCCATGGGTCCCCGCGCGTTCGCACGATGGTGTTCCTGTGCGTGACGTCGTGGTGATCGGCGCCGGCATGTGTGGACTTGCTGCCACGGCAAAGCTGGTGCTGACGGGGATAACCAATGTCGTCGCCTATGACGCGGCTCCGGCAGGGCTCGAAGGGCCATGGGTAACCTTTGCCCGCATGCAAACGCTCCGGTCTCCAAAAACCCTGCACGGTCCGTCGCTCGGCCTGCCGCAATTGACGTTCCGCGCCTGGTTCACGGCGCAATGGGGCGTTGAGGCCTGGCGGTCGCTGGACAAAATCCCCAAGGGTCAGTGGATGGACTACCTGGTCTGGTATCGCAAGGTTCTTGGCCTGCCGGTCCGCAACAGCGTGCGCATGACCGGACTAGCCCCTGTTGGAGATCTGATTGCGATCGATATCGAAGGCGCGGAAACGGGCCGGGTTCTCACCCGTCATCTCGTTCTGGCCACCGGTCGGTCCGGCCTGGGCGGTTTTGCCGTGCCCGATTTTCTCAGCGCAATCGATCGCGCCTATTGGGCCCATTCTGCCGACGACATCGATTTCGATGCGCTGAAAGGCAAGCGTGTGGCAGTTATCGGCGCCGGTGCCTCTTCCATGGACAATGCTGCGACCGCACTTGAGGCGGGCGCCGGATCTGTCGACATGTTGATCCGGCGCAAGGAGATGCCGCGCATCAACAAGCTGACCGGCATCGGCAGTCCGGGTGTTGTACTCGGCATGCATGAATTGCCCGATGCCTGGAAGTGGAAGTTCTTCGACTACACCGCCTCCACCCAGACGCCGCCGCCGCGTTCATCGACACTTCGCGTGTCTCGCCACGCGAATGCCCGGTTCTTTCTGGACTGCGGCATCGTCGCGGTCAAGGAAGATGCGGGAAGCCTGCTGATCGAAACCACACAAGGGCCGATGCGCTACGACTTCCTGATCGCGGCAACCGGCTTTTCAAATGACTTCAGCGGCCGCCCGGAATTCGCGGCGATCGCCCCACATATCCGCATTTGGTCGGATGGCCGATATACGCCGGATATGGGGCCGGCTCGTGCAGGCATGTCCGATGCGCCGGATCTCGGTCCCGCCTTCGAGTTTCGGGAACGCGTCCCCGGCTCCTGCCCGATGCTGTCGCATATCCACTGCTTCAACGACGCCGCCATGCTGACGCATGGCAAGGTCTCCGGCGATATCCCGGCCGTCAGCGCCGGTGCCGACCGTCTGGTCCGCGGCATTGCCGCATCGCTGTTTGCCGAGGATGTCGAAACCCACTTCGCCAATCTGATCGCCTACGACACGCCCGAACTTCTGGGCGACGAGTGGGTCGATTCAACTCCCTTGCTGCAGAAGGAGGCTGCGTTGTGATCGACGCGATGGACAAGGCTGCCGGCCTTTCACCGGATGATACCCTCTTCGCCACAAGGCGGTTTCGGCCCGAATTCGTGCGAGGGGCAGAAGAATGTCGCCTCTCGGTGCTGCACCCGGCAACCGATCAGGGGCTGGCGCCGAATTTGCGTGTTGCTCTTGCCCGTCGCATGGCGGCCCTGAACGCCGATCCGGTCCTGGTGGCCGAATATGATGTGCAGCTGGCTCAGCTTGGTCCGAATGAGCAGCTTCTGGCCTTGGCCCAGGGGGGAACGGATTTGAATGAACCCCTGGCGACCATCGTTCGTCATGTTGACCTGGTCACCCTGACGCCGAAAAAGGCGGAAGCGAGCCATATCGCTCTCCTGGAGAAGGCTGGATTGAACAATCCTCAGATCGTCGCGCTCTCCGAGCTGATCGCTTTTGTCAACTTCCAGACACGGGTGGCGACCGGCTTGCGCCTGATGAGGCCGACATGATTTCCTCGGTTCGTCTGAAGCCATTGAATTGGCATCCGTACATCGCGCCGGTCGAGCTTTCCGAGGCCACGCCGGAACAGCTCGATGCGATGAAGGTTACGCCCTCCGCCAAGAAAGTTTCGGAATATGTACGGACCCTTGTCCATGATCCGGAAAGCTATCTTGCCCGCACGGTTCTGTTCAACGCGATCATGTACGTCGAGGGCGGGCTCGCCCGTCCCGATCGCGAACTTGGCGCATTGGGCGCATCAATGGTCAATGGCTGCAAATTCTGCGCCGTTGTTCACGCCCGCCGACATGCGGAGTTGACCAAGAGCGACGATGTGGTCACCGCGCTGTACCTCGACAAACCCGAAAAGCTTGGGCCGCGCGATGCGGCAATCTACAGTTTTGCCCGCCGCCTGTCGGCGGCCCCGTCGGAAGCGACGGCAGACGATATCGCCGCGCTTCGATCAGTCGGCATGGATGACCGCGAGATCATCGACCTGATCCATGCCATATCGATCTTCGGCTGGGCAAACCGGCTGATGCACGTTCTGGGCCATGCGGAGAGCGGGTGATGATATCGCATACGGTCAAAGCAGTCCGTCTCACACTTTCCGAAGGGCTAACCAGCAATGCTTGAACTCAAAGACGTAAAGCTGTCTTACGGAAGCACCCAGGTTCTGAACGGCGTCAATCTCTCGGTAAAGCGGGGTGATGTGGTGTCGATCATCGGCCCCAGCGGCACCGGCAAGACCACGTTGCTGAAATGCATCAACTATCTGGCCAAGCCGTCGTCAGGAACCATCGCCTTCGATCAGATTCGGATGGATTACCAGCGTGCCGACAAGGCCGCTGTCCAGGCGATCCGGTTGCGAACGGCGATGGTCTTTCAGCAATTCAACGTCTTCAAGAACATGACGGTCCTGCAGAACGTGATGGATCCCCTGGTCGTCGTGCAGCGCAAGTCCCCAGATGAGGCGCGGGAGATCGCCTTGCGGGAGCTCGAGCGGGTCGGCCTCGCCCCGAAGCGAGACAGCTATCCCTCCCAACTGTCGGGCGGCCAACTCCAGCGCACCGGCATCGCGCGCGCCTTGGCGGTTCGCCCCGACGTGATACTCTTCGATGAGCCTACGTCATCGCTGGATCCCGAGCTCGTCGGTGAAGTCCTGAAGGTGATCAAGGATGTCACCTCGTCAGGGATCACTTCGCTGCTTGTGACCCACGAGATGCAATTCGCAAAGAACATCTCCAACCGGATCGTCTTCATGGATCGTGGCGTGGTTGCCGCCGATGGCAGCCCGGCTGAAATCTTCGATGCACCTTCCAGCCCGCGACTTGCTCAATTCCTGCAGTCCGAACTCGCTTTTCAATAGCTCAACAAGAAGGGAACCTAAGAAATGTCTGCAATCACATCCAGTTTGTCCCGCCGCGCTGCCTTGGCTGTTGCCGGCGGCATCGCAATCGCCCTTGCAACCTTGGGGATCAGTCACGGCGAAACGGTCCGGACGATCAAGATCGCGACATCTGCCGAATCCAAGCCGCTGGCATGGGGCGCGATCGGCGTCGAACCGCAAGGCTATGAGCCCGATCTCCTGAGGGCGATCAATGCAAAGCTGCCGCAATACAAGTTCGAGATGGAAGGTGTCTCGGATATAGCGCAGGAAACTGGCCTCGCCACGGGCAAGTACGACATCGCGGTGGGTGGCTACTACAAGTCCCCCGAGCGCGCCAAGCAGTTCCTCATTCCGGAAAATCCTATGGGCGCCAGCCTGATGAAGATTTACAGCAAGAAAGACAGCGGCATTAAGGAAATGAAAGACCTGGTCGGCAAGAGGATCGTTCCGACCACGGCCGGCGGTGGAACCTACAAGTTCATCATGAATTGGCAGAAAGAAAACCCGCAATACAAGCTCGAAGTCACGGCATCGAGTGCCGGTATCCCCTACCCGAACCGGCTTGACGAAGTTCAGAACGGCAAGTTCGACGCTCTCGTCCTGCCGTCGAATCTCGGTGAGCAGACCGTTATCGAGCAAAAGAAACTCGATATCGTGGCGTCCGAACCAGTGTTCAGCAACAACACCTACATGCTGATCCACCGATCTGACGAGAACAAGGTTCTGGCCGACGATGTGAACAAGGTTCTCAAGGAACTGAAAGACGACGGCACGATCGAAAAGCTCTCGCAGAAGTGGTTCGGCGAGGGCATCGTCCAGTACATGAAATAGCACGGCCGTCGACGACCATATTCGCTAGTCAGCGGCAAGGCTGAATTGCAAGAAGGAGCGTTTCAAAGTGGATGTATCTGCTATGATTCCCGAGTTGCTCTCGGCACTGCCGCTGACGCTCGCCATCACGTTTACAGCCCTCATTTCCGGGTTCTGCCTGGCTCTCATCGCGACAACCCTCCGGGTCCGCAGAGTGCCAGTCATCAGTCACCTGGTGGACCTCTACGTGTCCTATGCCCGCAGTGTTCCTGTCGTACTGCAGTTGTTCGTCGCGTTTTATGGGCTTCCGCTGTTGGTGATCCTATTCGGCGCCAAAGATTTTATTTCGGCGACGATGGCTGCCATGGTGGGGTTGAGCCTCTACCACGGCGGCTATCTGTCGGAAGTCATGCGGCCTGCATACCTGGCCGTCGATCGCGGCCAGCACGATGCGGCCGACAGCCTTGGATATACGTTCCGACAGAAAATTACTCGCGTCGTGGGTCCTCAGGCGGTGCACTTCGCTTTGCCGGGCTATGGGAACTCCATCATCTACCTGATCCATAACGTTGCGCTGGTCATGTATATCGGGGCGGCCGACGTCATGGCGACCGCGCATCTGATCATGGAACGCGACTACAACCAGTTCCAGTTCGAAACCTACCTCGTCCTGGCGGTCATCTATTCGATGATGTGCCTGGTCGCATGGCTCATCGTGCGCTTCTTCGAGCTTCGATCACCGATGCAAGCGCCTGAGGCGACGACAACAACTCCGATCAAGAACGAGCTCCTCGCGAGCGTCTGACGTAAGGGTATTCAACCATGTTTGATACCGATATTTTGCTCCAGGACACGCAGGAAATTTTGAGTGCCGTACCCGTGACAATTGGAATGGCGCTCATGATTTTCGTCCTGTCGACGATAGTCGGCAGCATATTCGCGCTTATCGAATACAGACGGGTACCGGTGCTGCGAGAGCTCATCATGACTTACAAGATCGTCTTCAAGGGCGTTCCGATGGTCATCGTGATTTTCCTCGCCTATTTCGGTCTGCCGCCCGCATTCCAGTTCCTGTTCTCATTGCTGGGGATCAACTTCAACGCCCACGAAACCCCCAATTGGGTCATCCTTGTCGTTGCGATTACCGGCTGTGTCGCCGCGTTCCAATCGGAGATTATCAAGGGAGCCCTGAATGCATTCGACACCGGTCAGTCGGACGCAGCCCATTCGCTGGGCTATACGGGCGGCCAACTGTTCCGACGTATCCTATTTCCCCAGGTGGCCCTCACGGCAATTCCTGACCTGACAACTTCGATGATGGTCATCATGAAGGCCCTTTCTCTCGGATTCGCCATCGAGGTTGTCGATATCTTCGCCCAGTCCCAGTTGACCGCTGCGCTGAACTACTACTACCTCGAAGCCTTCGTGATTGCCGTCGTGATCTATATGGTGATTGCCTATATCGTCACACAGATTGCCGACAGGCTGGAGCAGGCGCTGAGGGTGCGGACGTGAGGCGGACGTGGGATAGAATCGTCAAGCTTCGGATATCGAGCCGCACCTGGGAGGCAATTCTTTCGGGGATGAAAAGCTTGAGGAGAAACCCAAGCAGCCGATGTATGTACCGGTGAGTTTCATGCGTTTGGTTGATAGCATCTTTTGTCGCTGCTGACGGGCTTCATGCCGACTGAAGCACCGATCGCGCGGTCGCAACCGCGCACAGGCACCTGGCATCCCACGTGCTTTGAAGGCATGTCGTGCTCCGCTTCAATCGGCTGGGCAGGCATTGTGGGCCGATAAACGGAGCCCACCAGTTCACCGTCTCTTAGCTCGGAAAGCTGCCGGCGAAGGATGTCGCGGTATCAGCCACGAAAGTCCAGCAGCTTCTGTTCTCCCGTGATCACACCATAACTTCGCTTGGAAGAATCGGCGATGTGTGTTGGGCGGCGGACCTGATGTCCGCTTGGCCGGCGCCGCACAGCCCAACAGCTCCCACCCTGACGCCGGCCAACTTCTTTTGCCGAACGCGAGAAACGTTCCCCCCAGGCGTTGTGCCGACGCACGAATAGTGCTTTGGTGCCGACATTACTTCGGAGGGGGAACATGAAAACAGCAATTATGGCCGCGTTGACCGTTTTGACTATGGCTCTTGTGACCAATGCCTATGCGCATAGTGGCGGCACTGATAGCAACGGGTGCCATACGAACCACAAGACCGGCGAATATCATTGTCATTAGTTCTCGAGCACCTTGTGAAGCGCCAAGGCCTGATCCCTGTCGGGGAGACGATACCTTCTTGTCCAGTCTGGTCCGCGACGTAGTAAACGGCGTCACCGTGCCGGGCATCGCCTCGCTGAAGTCAACTGATAAGGCCCAATCGCCTGCTATCTCAAGAATGCGGCTGTTTTCGAAGAGGGAAATGGTGCTCTCGCTCATCAGACGGGCTAACCCGCAAAGATAAAGACACGGATCGAACTGGTACTGGCCGAGAGCTGATGCGCCGGAATGGACCATGCGCATCTGACGAAAAGCGGCCCCGACCGCGCTGTCGTTCGGGCACAGCGTCCTCACCCGCTGAAATCTATCCAATCTAAAGGAATAGACGCGCAACAGGTTCAGCACCTTTGGCGAACTGGACCGGACCAATGGAGATGCCGGGACGTCACCCTTACGGAGTGTCGCCGACCATGCCTGAGAACAGGACTGACCCGCGCTGCTCGAGCAGCGACATCGACGTGTAATCCAGGATCGATAGGCCCCCGTCCGCGACCAACGTCTGGCCCGTGATGAACGAAGCTTCATCGCTCGCCAGGAACGCGACAGCCGCAGCAATTTCGGCCGACGTGCCCATCCGGCCGAACACGCTTGGCGCCACAGTCCAGTCGCTGGCACCAGACGCTGGCGCCGCTGCATCGGTTTCGGTGGCAATCCAGCCGGGACTGACGCAATTCGCCCGGATCCGATGTGGAGCCCCTTCGATGGCCAGCGATCGCGTGAGCGCTTCGACGGCCGCCTTGGCGACGCAGTACAGGCCCCAATTGCCATGCAACGTGGCCGTGGACGATATGTTGACAATCGCACCGCCGCCGAAATCCCGCATCACCGGCAAGGCGTAGGAGGCTACAAAATAGGTGGAGTCCAGGTTGGCGCCGCGCATCTTGTCCCATCTCGATCCGGGGCGATCGCCTGGTTCGATGCCGCTCCGGCGCGAACCAGCGCCTGCGTTGTTGACCACAACCCGCAGCCGCCCCCAATGGCCGATTTGGCCGATCAAATCCTCGACTTGATGTTCCTCTGATAGATCGCACGAGAAAAAGCGGGCTTCGCCGTTAATCGCCTTTGCTTCCACTTCAACGGCGCGGCCCTTCTCACGATCGCGGCCTGCGAACGCCACCCGGGCTCCCTCTTTCAGGAAATAGTGAACGATCCCGCGGCCTATTCCCGAATTCCCACCGGTCACGAGAACGTCTTTGCCTTTAAACCGCATAGTGCCTCCTGCAGACGGTGCAGATGCGCGCAAATTGCGGCATCTCTGATCCATTGCGCTGAGAAACGGTGGACCGAAACAGGGATATGCCTCGTTATTCAATTCCGCGTCAGTGCCACAGCGGATCGAGGATTAGACATCGAGCGGGAGTGAGTTCTTCCCTGGCAGCGGTATGAGCAATATCCGGCAGTTTTTTGAAGTCATAGGGCCTTTTTTGGTTGAGAACTGCTGTTAGGTCTGCTCGGGTTCGCTAGGAGTTCTAGAAAGAACCTTCGGCGCGTGATCTGGAGGGGCAATGATTTGGGCCGTCACCGGCTGCGTGCCAAATTTCGAGAAAGGCGCGGTCGACGAGTTTCCGCGTCCCCCCAATCCGACCGAAATCGACGAGTGGCTCGCTTTCAACGTGGAGAGCACCCGTCACGGCCGGCCAGGGCACGGTTCGGCGCACTCGTCGGCTCGACACGTCTTGCGGGTGGCGGCGGTATTTTTCTGTGGCATGGTGGATCAATCGTGAGGATTTCGATGTCGTCTGCTCAATGCCACATCGGTGATTTTTTATCTCTGGACCAACGCCCAGGCCGTGGCGATCTCGATGATGGGAGTTGTTATGTCGCTCAGTCGCGCTGAAGTGTACGACCTTTCGATATTCCTGCTCATCGTACAGTATCGCAGTTTTAGAAAGGCGGCGGACAATCTCGGCGTAACCGCATCAGCACTCAGCCACCGGGTGAAAGCGCTTGAAGAGCGACTTGGCGTAAGGCTGCTAAACCGGACAAGCCGAAGCGTTGCTCCAACGGTAGCAGGAAGCGCGCTTGCCGAAAAAGTGAGTGCTGGCCTCGATCTTATCAATTCCGGGCTGGAAGAACTGCACGGGCACCATGAAGGGACCGCCGGGAGTGTGCGGTTGAATGTACTGCGTGATGCGTCGATTTTGCTTTTGCGCCCGGTATTGCCGATCTTCCTGCAGCGCTTTCCCAACATCGAATTGGAGATTGCGGTCGACGATCACTTCGTCGACGTGACTGCGGAAGGTTTCGACGCTGGTCTCAGATATGGTGGCACGATACCCGAGGACATGATCGCCATTCCATTGACGCCACCACTCAAGTGGGTGGTCGTCGGTGCACCGCCCTACTTCGAGCGCCACGGTCGGCCGGAATTGCCCGACGACCTTCATTTCCATCAATGTATCCGCATCCGCACGGGGCGAGGGCAGATTTACAAATGGGAATTCGAGCAGGGCGACGATCGGCGCGAGATCGACGTTCCTGGCTCACTCATATCAAGTGAGTCGGCTTTCGCCATCAATGCTGCGATCGACGGCCTTGGTCTTTTTTATTGCCTGGAAAAGCTCGCTAGCCCTCACCTTGCAGCAGGGCGGCTGGAAGTGGCACTGCCGCAATGGTCTTCAATCGGCCCACCATTGTCCATGTACTATTCGAGTCGCCGGCAACTGCCCTTCGGCATCAGTGCCCTCATTCAGGTGATACGCGATATCAATCCGCTGAAATGAACTTTGCGGAGGCCGACCATGGGTGACAATCAATTGGGCATCGATGAGTACCGCTCATTGATCTGATTACCTATCACCCATTGATTCATTAATCGACGATGGTATTCAACCTCTCGAATGCTGCGCGGCCGATGGGCCGAAATGGCGCATGCAATACAAATACGAGGCTTGAATGTACGTTGCAGATGCCAAGAGATACCACGCGATTGCCTACCGCCGCTGTGGTCGGTCGGGGCTGAAGCTCCCACCGATTTCGTTGGGGTTATGGCAGAACTTCGGTGGTCAGGATGTCTTCGAGACCGGCCGGTCCGTGATCCGGCGTGCCTTCGACCAGGGAGTTACTCATTTCGACCTGGCGAACAATTATGGCCCGCCCTACGGGTCGGCGGAAGAGAATTTCGGACTGGTCCTCAAAAGAGACTTTTCGAGCCACCGCGACGAGATGATCATCTCCTCGAAAGCCGGTTGGGATATGTGGCCGGGTCCTTATGGGGCGGGAGGATCGCGCAAGCACCTGCTTGCATCGCTCGACCAGAGTCTGAAGCGAATGGGTGTCGAATATGTCGATATCTTCTATTCCCACCGCCCGACATTGGATGTTCCGCTCGAAGAAACCATCGCCGCGCTCGTGCAGATGGTACGGCAAGGCAAGGCGCTCTACGTCGGCATTTCATCGTATGGGCCAGATCGCACTCGGGAAGCCGAGCGCGTCCTGCGCGCGGAAGGAGTTCCCCTGCTTATCCACCAACCCTCCTACTCCATGCTGAACCGCTGGATTGAGGATGGGTTGCTCGATACGCTGGAAGAGCTTGGTGCCGGCTGTATCGCATTTTCGCCTTTGGCTCAGGGGTTGTTGACATCAAAGTATCTGAATGGCGTCCCGGACGGCGCGCGTGCAGCGCGTGGCGGCTCGTTCGACACAAAGCTGCTGAGTGATGCAAACATAGAGCGAGTCCGCGGACTGAACGCGATCGCAAGCGACCGCGGACAGACACTTGCCCAGATGGCGATCGCGTGGACCTTGCGAGATTCACGCGTAACGAGCGCGCTGGTAGGCGCGCGCAACGTGGCCCAACTCGATGATTCCCTCGGCGCTTTGGAGAATCTCGAATTCAATACCGAAGAACTCTACAAAATCGACAGGTACGCAACCGAGGGTGGGATCGATCTCTGGCGAGCTCAATCAAAGGCAGCCTGAGGAGACGTAGCATCGGCCCGCGGCGCGGCAGGCCCGATTGAAATCCCTGAAGGAGCAAGACTATGGAGTATCGCAAGCTTGGCAATAGTGGTGCCGTCGTCTCGGCCTATTGCCTTGGCACCATGACTTTTGGACACGAGTCCGACGAAGCTACATCGTTCGCGCTTATGGATGATTATGTCGAGGCCGGCGGCAATTTCATCGATACGGCCGACGTCTACAGTGCCGGCGTGTCAGAGGAAATCATCGGCCGCTGGCTGAAGAGCAAGCCAGGAAACGCCAAGGATCTGGTGATCGCCACCAAGGGTCGGTTCCCCATGGGCGCAGGACCGAACGATCTCGGCCTGTCGCGCAAGCATCTTGGGGCAGCGCTCGATGCCTCGCTCAAGCGCCTGGGCGTCGAGCAGGTTGATCTTTACCAGATGCAGGCCTGGGACGCGCTGACGCCGCTGGAGGAGACGCTACGCATTCTCGACGAGTCGATCCGTAACGGAAAGATCGCCTATTACGGGTTCTCGAACTTCCTGGGCTGGCATCTGACCAAGGCGGCGTGGCTGGCCAAAGCCAATGGCTACACGCCACCCGTGACGCTGCAACCACAATACAGCCTGCTGGTCCGCGACATCGAACATGAGCTTGTGCCGGCGTCGCTCGACGCCGGTATCGGCCTGCTGCCGTGGTCGCCGCTGGGCGGCGAATGCCTCTCAGGCAAATACAAGCGCGACCAGATGCCAACGGGCGCCACGCGCCTTGGCGAAAATCCCAAACGCGGCATGGAAGCGTTCGACGCCCGCAACGCCAGGCCGATCACCTGGAACGATTGGGGCGGTGGAAGATATCGCAAAAGCGCTTGGGGCGAGCATGGCGCAGGTCGCGCTGGCATGGGTCGCCGCACAGCCAGCGGTCACGTCGGTTATTCTCGGGGCTCGGACACGAGAGCAACTGGCCGACAATCTCGGTGCGGCCAAGCTGACGCTGACGGACGAAAACATTGCCGAACTCAACGCTGCGAGCAAACCGGAAATGTCGGAATATCCCTATGGAACGGGCGGCATAAGCCAGCGCCACCGCAGATCGAGGTGGCCGCTGACTTTGGCGGCAGGCGAACCGCATCGATAAACATCAAAGGAGGCTCACCATGTCCGCATCCGATACCCCAGGCAAGCGCATCATCTTTACCGGCGGCACCGGCAAGGCCGGCCGGCACGCTATTCCCTACTTGCTGGAGCGCGGCCACGAGGTGCTCAACCTCGATCTGGTACCGTTCGCCCATCCCGGTGTCAGGACGTTGATCACCGATCTCACCGACAGCGGGCAGACCTTCAACGCGTTGTCGATGCATTTCGACAGTAGCGGGCTCACCACCGGCAAGGGGCCTGCACCGGTGGATGCCGTCGTGCATTTTGCCGCCATCCCCGCCTTGTTGCTGCGCCCCGACAACGTCACCTTCCAGGCCAATGTCGCTTCGACCTACAATGTCATCGAGGCGGCTACAAAGCTCGGCATCCGCAAGATCATCATCGCGTCCAGTGAGACGACCTATGGCGTCTGCTTCGCCGAAGGCGACAAGGACTTCCACCAGTTTCCCCTGGAGGAGGATTACGATGTCGACCCGATGGACAGCTACGGCCTGTCCAAGGTGGTGAACGAGAAAACGGCGCGCGCCTTCGCCATGCGCTTCGGTACAGACATCTATGCGCTTCGCATCGGCAACGTGATCGAGCCGCATGAATACGACCGGTTCCGGAGTTTCGTCGCCGATCCGTTGTCGCGCAAGCGCAATGCCTGGAGCTATATCGACGCGCGCGACTTGGGTCAGATCGTCGATCTTTGCGTCCGTAGGGACGGTCTCGGTTTCCAGGTTTTCAACGCCGTCAACGACACGATCACCGCCGACGAGCCGACCGAGGCCTTCTTGAGGCGCTGGTGCCCTGACGTGCCGGTCACCCGCCCGATGGGCGAATTCGAAGCGCCGCTGTCCAACCGCAAGGCGCGCGAGGTACTCGGGTTCCGCGAGGAGCATGACTGGCGGAAATATGTCTGACGATGGCGCTGGCGCCGTGCGGGATACCGGCCGGTCGATCCGCTTGTCCCGGGGCAAAACGGCACCCGAGAACTCAAAGCACAGCCGTCGCGACAAAAAAATCGAGTAAGATCGTCCGCGCATGCGGGATGATCCCTGCGATCGGACCAGAGTCCGAGGCAGCATCGATCCCCACCCCGCAGCCGCTTCAGAGCGCTTACTGGATCTGGGCGGTCACCGACAAGGAAGACCCTTGAATGTTGGTTTCATTGGACTCGGGCGCATGGGTGCTGGAATGGCAGCCAACCTTTTGAAGGCCGGGCATGACGTTACCGTCTACAACCGGACGCCCGGCAAGGACGAGGAACTCGTCCAGATGGGCGCCCGGGCTGCCGCCGAGGTTGCGGAAGCCTGCGATGGCGAGATCGTCGTGACGATGCTGGCAGACGACCATGCGGTCGAAAGCGTGGTGTATGGCGATCAACGCGTGCTAACGAGCCTGGCCAAAGGCGCGATCCATGTCTCCTCCAGTACGATTAGTGTTGCCTTGGCGGAGCGGCTCACAGCTGATCACGCCGCAGCCGGCCAACGCTTCGTCGCTGCTCCCGTGTTCGGTCGGCCTGAGGCTGCGGCGGATGGAAAGCTCTTTGTCGTTGCCGCCGGCGAGCCGGAGGCCGTCACGACCGCAACTCCGTTCTTCGACGCCGTTGGGCAGAGGACTTTCGTTGTCTCCGAGACGCCCAAGGCCGCCAATCTTGTAAAACTCAGCGGCAATTTCCTGATCGCTTCGGTTATCGAATCCCTCGGCGAGGCGATTGCGCTGGTTAGCAAGGGCGGCGTCGATCGACACCAGTATCTCGATATGCTCACCTCGACGTTGTTTGGCGCTCCTGTCTACAAGACCTATGGCGGGCTGATCGTCGATCGAAAATTCGAGCCGGCAGGGTTCGCGGCACCACTTGGCCAGAAGGACATCCGGCTGGTGCTCGCGGCGGCTGAAGAACTGCGCGTACCGCTTCCCATCGCCAGCCTTCTGCGTGACCGTTTCCTGAGTCTGCTCGCCCATGGCGGCGACAATCTCGACTGGTCGGCGCTCGGTTCGCTTGCGGCAAGAGATGCTGGGGAGGCAGCAAACTAAGGACTCGATTCCGCGCCAGCAAAGGCAGACCAGGAGGTGGCCCACTGTCCAACGATCGACCTGACTGCGCATTTCATTCAAAAAGGATCGCAGACCGGGAGCGCTCTTGGGCGGCCACAGCTTTCTTGGATACTGCCCTGCGCGCCGCTGAACCGCTCGACGTGGCCAAATCGACGATCGCTGAGCACGCTCTTCCTGTACGGGCCGCCCCGTCGGCTCAGCCGCATCGTAAACGTCGTTGCGCTTGGATGAACAATTACTGCACAGGCACACTAAAGCCAGCTTCGGAGAAAATAGTCTCCGACACCGTTTCGGAGCCCTTTCATGTCGATATCAGGTACAAGAATTCGCTACGGCAGCCTCGCCCAGGCTTTTCACTGGCTTACGGCGCTGCTCGTACTCGTCGCCTTCCTGGTCTCGCAAGGCGGCCCTCCAACGCGCGTCTATGCGCCGGCTAACGCTGCCACGCTGCAGCTTCATGAATCGCTCGGTTTCACCGTTTTCATGCTGCTCGTCATACGCCTGGCGTGGCGTTTTTTCGACCGTATTCCGGAGTCGCCGCCCATGCCTCTCTGGATGGATGTTGCGGCGAAGATAACGCATTGGGCGCTCTACGCGCTGCTGTTCGCCGTCCCTGCGACGGCGATACTCGGTGCATGGTTTGGGGGCCGCCCGGTCACGGTATACGGCCTCGGCGCCCTTGGCCCATTCTTTGGCGCCTGGGGCCCCGGCGCATCCCTTGCCGAGATTCATGGCACGCTCGGCGATGTGATCATGTGGCTCGCGGGCCTGCACGCCGCCGCGGCTATCTTTCACCATGTCTTCCTACACGATCGCGTGCTGAGGCAGATGCTGCCTGGCTTGCCCAACTCGTAATCGGATCGTCGCCATGCTGAGCGAAGGGACGCTTCGAACCTGGCAACCGGGGAGACATTGCAGGGTGAGAAGTTCTATCCTCCACGCGAACCAGCAGGAGCGCTTGACGCACAGTTGACCCTTACGGCAGTTGCGTGCCACCGCATTCAGGCCTTCGGCCTTTACCTCTGGAGGTAACGGCGGAGCAGCCTTATGTTGCGATTGTTCGCCTTAAAATAGACGTCGAAATCGACCCGAGAATAGGAACGCTTCCTACCGCCGTATCAAGCAGCACGTTGCCTAACATGCGGGCGACCAAGCCATTTCCAGCCCCGCAATTTCGGGCTCGCAAGACGATATAGGCCGAGACCAGGCCCGTCGCCACATCTCCGAGTACGGGCACCAGACCCACCAAGGCATCCAGTCCATAACGAACTGACGTTCCCGGAATGCGCCAGCGGGAATCAAGTAGAGAGGCCAATAGATTCAGCTCGGCGATTGCTTTTTCTGCCGCAGGGTTGGGATGGCCCTGCCCGCGCATCCCAGCCGCCGGGTGTGTGCGATTTACCCGACCTCCCCGGTCTAGAACGGTCACTCTAGACATCGCTGGCTGAATTCTCGGCTTGCGGCCCACGCGGGGGCACGTCGTCGAGCAGGGTGGTCTCATCCGAGCCTTGCACTGGCTCAGCTGGCAAATCACCATGTGGCGTCATCTTGTTGACAGCCTCGGGCAAATCTCGCGTGATCCTGCGGATGAGGTCCTCGCGCGAAAGACCCGTCTGCATCGAAAGGGAAGTGAGCGTGTCTTCGTCAATGGCCGCTTCCACGTCGGTTGGCTGCATCGGCTCGTTCGGCCCGGTGCCAACCCAAGAGTCGACCTTCGATCCTACCCCTGCCCCTCTGAATCGGTCGAGGATGTCGCCAAGGGCCGTACCGGACACCCCTTTCGATATCTGATCCAGAATCCGGCCTTGCGGGTCGTTGGGATTACGATTTCCCGCTTCACGGATCATATCGCCGATCTTGTCGCGATTCTGGTATGCCAGGACGCCAAGCATCGCAATCGCCAATTTTCCCAGACTTGCCATTTAGACCTCGTCCACGGTTCAAATGAAGGAAGGGCTCAGCTTCACAAAAGTTCCGCGAGCAACATGTAATGCTGGGTGTCGTTGCGACCCTGTCCGGAGCGAGTTCGACCACTTTGTCCGACTGGATGTGAGGACCGTTACGAGGTCGCGCATGGTGCTAAAGCCTTGAATAACAACTGCCTTGGGCCGAGAGAACGGAACCTAATAGGCCGTGCCGCGTCATATAGGGAGATTCCCGTCCGGAGTGAAATCCATGATCAGGCTCCTAGTTGTCGCCGCAGCGTTGCTCTTCGCTTGTGGCGGGGCGGAAGCGGCTAAGCTGGACCTGAGCGCCGTCAACCAGGCTCAATTCGCATCCGACACCCCAAAGGGTTTCAACCCAGCCGTTCTGAAGGCGCAAATTCTTTTGGATCGCGCGCGCTTCTCGCCGGGCCTGATCGACGGCCACCTTGGTGAGAGCTTCACCAAGGCGGTCAGCGCCTTCCAGACGGCGAACGGATTCCCGTCCGATGGCAAGCTCACTCAGCAGACCTGGGACAAGCTGTTGGCCACCTCCTCGAGCCCAGTCCTGATTACCTATGAGCTAACGCGCAAGGATGTGCGCGGACCTTTTACCAAGCGAATTCCGGCACGCCTGGAGCGGATGGCCCGGCTGTCGAGGCTCGGCTATCGCAATGCGGCCGAGAAGCTGGCGGAGCGCTTTCATATCAGCGAACCCCTGTTGCAAAGGCTCAATCCTGGCATCGGCTTTAGAAAGGCCGGCACGAAGTTGCTGGTCCCTGATATTGACCGGCGCGATCCTGGCGCCGCCATTGCCGCGGTTGAGGTCGACAAGGAGGCTCGCGTGTTACGCGCGCTTGATCCTTCCGGTAAAGCACTTGCGGTCTACCCCGCCTCGATCGGCAGCGACGAAAAGCCGGCGCCGAGTGGCCAGGCAGAGGTAAAACGCGTGGTGCACAATCCGACCTATCACTACGATCCCCACTTCGCTTTCAAGGGCGTCAAGACCAAGCGACCCTTCACCATCGCTGCCGGCCCGAACAATCCGGTGGGGTCGATATGGATCGATCTCTCCATCGAAAGCTACGGCATTCACGGCACGCCCGAACCCGGCAAGATCGGGAAGACCTTCTCGCATGGCTGCATCAGGCTGACGAACTGGGATGCCGAAGACCTCGCCTCGATGGTGCAAAAGGGCACGAAAGTTACCTTCAAGGACGAAATGGCCGACGCTGGCGACAAACCTATGTAGGCATGCCGCACCAAATCGTGTCATTTTGACCTGATTCAGAACGCCTCTCCGAGGCCTACTCTCGCGTGCCGGAGTGCACCGACGCCGCGAACCGTGCAATCCGCCATTGGACCGCTTCCAGCCGAATTGCGCGCGCTAGGTAGAAAGTTCGAAAAGCTTCCAACAACGCCAAGCAAACTGGGCGCTGCAGCGCGGGCAATAAGGTTCACGGATATCCCGGCGAACATCCGCATTGGAGCGGTCGATATCGTCGGCAGAAGAGCGTCGGAAAGGGGCTGTCGGCGGCTCCGTCGTGGGAACGAAAAAAGAAGAGAAGCAGAACTTTCTTGTGCGATTTTTGCACACGGCCTCCCGCAAGTATCTGATATTACGTATCTATCTGTCCCATCCATCATGGGTGCCACGGCAAGTTTGCTGTATATCATATTAATGTCATTGTCTTTTTTGGTCTTGGGCAGCTAGGTGGGAAAAGCCACCCGTCCAAACGTCGGGCATTTTACGATTGCATCGCCGTAACTGAAAGCCACTGGTTATCACGAAGTTTCCACTGCGCACATAGGGCACGGGTGCCTGCATGCCCGCTTGCGAGATCTCGAGAGCCATCCGCCCACGGGGCCACCGAAAGGCTTTCCGCAGGCGGCAGCTTTTAATATCGCGCCGATAAGTGCTGCTCAGCTTACCCCGGCCACGAGTCGGTAAAATCCGCGCGGACTTTGCTTTCGATCAAAGAATGCTCAGTGCATGTCGCTAGGCTTTGGGAGCATCGACCGAGGGGGGCATGCGAGAGAATGCTTCGGCGAAGACGACTGTCGATTGGCTAAATGTCGCTGACAGACAGGAGAACATGGAAGGATGTTCTTCCCCCTGTCTGCTCCTTCCGTCGAATTGACAGTGCGCTGATTGAAAGCGGAACCTGGCGCGACACTGGTTTGGGATGTGACGGAGCAGTCGGGGTTTTGGGAGGATAAGCATGGGCGAGGATCTATCCGGTCATCATGCCGACCGCATTCAGGCCGCGATCGCGTCGGACACGGCGGCGAAGTCCGCGCTGGTCGCCTCCTGGCGACGGTCTTCCAGCTTGCATCGGCTCAATCCGACCGATTGCAGCCCCCCACGCTATCTGACGGAGGCAGAATTGGGAGAGGTCCGGCAACACATCGAGCCACTCGTCCGGGCTGCTCAATCAAGTCTGGACCGGCTCTATCTTGCGGTGGGCGGCGTTGGATGCTGCGTCCTGCTCGCCCATCGCGACGGCGTTCCGGTCGAACGGCGCGGCGCGCCCGTGGATGACGAGACGTTTCATTCCTGGGGTCTGTGGACTGGTTCAGTCTGGAACGAGGAAAGCCAAGGCACCAATGGTATCGGCACTTGCCTGGTTGAACAGCGCGCGCTGACGATCCACCGCGACCAACATTTTCATACGCGCAACACCGGGCTGAGTTGCACCACCGCTCCAATCTACGATCACCAGGGAGAGCTTGCAGCCGCGCTTGATGTGTCCTCCTGCCGGGCCGACCTCACTGAAGCCTTTGCCAATCTTATTTCGATGGCCGTGGTCGATGCCGCGCGTCGGATCGAGGCGGAGACCTTCAAGATGGCATTCCCCAAGGCACGAATCCTTCTGGCGCCGGTGCCCGACAAGGGTTCCGGCGCGTTGATCGCCGTTGACGCCGACGGCCTCGTGGTCGGTGCGACACGTTCGGCTCGCCTGGCGCTTGGAATTACGCAACGGTGTTTCGACAAGCCAATGCCCGCAGCCGATCTGCTCGGCTGGGCCGAGAACGGCCCCGAAGTCCTCGCCGAGGCGGAGCGTGGCGTCCTGCAGCGTGCGCTGGCGCGGGCGGACGGAAATGTCTCGGCCGCGGCTCAGGCGCTCGGCATTAGCCGCGCGACGCTTCACCGCAAGCTCAACCGCCTGGACGTCCATAGGTCTCACTGACCATTCAAATCCTCGCGTGAGTGTCGCAATTATGCGACACATCCCGTCCGCCCACCGTCCCCGACGCAGTGACAATGGCGATGGGAGATCGCAAGTCTCTTTCCAAGCGTCGCAACCCGCGACGTCAGCTTCGGGAGGAAGACACATGAACAAGGTTGAATTTTCACGTCCCGTAAAGGCGCCCTTCGACAAGCGCTACGGCAATTTCATCGGCGGCAAATGGGCCGAGCCGCACTCCGGTCGCTACTTCGAGAATTTCTCACCGGTGAACGGTCAGCTGCTGTGCGAGGTGGCGCGATCAGATGCCCACGACATCGAGGCGGCCCTCGACGCGGCCCATGCCGCCAAGGACGCCTGGGCGCGCACCAGCGTGGCAGAGCGCTCGCTTATCCTCAACCGCATCGCCGACCGTATGGAAGAGAACCTCGATCTCCTCGCATGCGCCGAAACCTGGGACAACGGCAAGCCGATCCGCGAAACGACTGCCGCCGACCTGCCGCTCGCCATTGATCATTTCCGCTATTTCGCCGGCGCCGTGCGCGGACAGGAAGGCAGCCTTTCGCAGATCGACGATGACACAGTCGCCTATCATTTCCACGAGCCGCTCGGCGTGGTCGGCCAGATCATCCCCTGGAACTTCCCGCTGCTGATGGCATGCTGGAAGCTTGCTCCTGCACTTGCCGCCGGAAACTGCGTGGTCCTGAAGCCTGCCGAACAGACACCGGCCGCCATCTTGCTGTGGGCCGATCTTATCGGCGATCTGCTGCCGCCGGGCGTGCTCAACATCGTCAACGGCTTCGGCCTTGAGGCCGGCAAGCCGCTCGCGTCCTCGCCGCGCATTGCCAAGATCGCCTTTACCGGCGAGACCACGACGGGCCGGCTGATCATGCAATATGCCAGCCAGAACCTGATCCCCGTCACACTCGAACTGGGTGGGAAGTCGCCCAATATCTTCTTCAAGGACGTTGTCGCCGAAGATGACGACTTCTTCGACAAGGCGATCGAAGGCTTCGTCATGTTCGCGCTGAACCAGGGCGAAGTCTGCACCTGCCCAAGCCGCGCGCTCATTCATGAATCGATCTACGATATCTTCATGGAACGTGCCCTCAAGCGCGTCGAGGCGATCGTGCAGGGCGATCCGCTCGATCCGGTAACAATGATCGGTGCCCAGGCCTCGTCCGAGCAGTTGGAAAAGATCCTGTCCTACATCGACATCGGCCGCCAGGAAGGCGCCGAACTACTGACCGGCGGCGAGCGCAACGTTCTGCCTGGTGATCTGGCCGGCGGCTACTACGTCAAGCCGACGGTGTTCAAGGGTCACAACAAGATGCGCATCTTCCAGGAAGAGATCTTCGGGCCCGTGGTTTCGGTCACCACCTTCAAGGATGACGACGAAGCGCTGGCAATTGCCAACGACACGCTCTACGGCCTCGGCGCCGGTGTCTGGACCCGTGACAGTAACCGCGCCTACCGGTTCGGCCGCGCGATCCAGGCCGGCCGGGTCTGGACCAACTGCTACCACGCCTATCCCGCGCATGCGGCCTTTGGCGGCTACAAGCAGTCCGGCATCGGCCGCGAGACGCACAAGATGATGCTCGATCACTACCAACAGACCAAGAACATGCTGGTTAGCTACAGCCCGAAAAAGCTCGGCTTCTTCTGATCGGCGCTTTGACTCACTGGCGCGGCTCCGTGACGGGCCGCGCCAAAGGAAATCGGAAATCACCATGCGAGCGAAGGTCACCGGGACACCGGCGGCCCTTGAACTGATCGCCGAAATCGTCGCCGAGCACGGCCCGGTGCTGTTTCATCAATCCGGCGGCTGCTGTGATGGCTCTTCGCCCATGTGCTATCCGCGTGCGGGGTTCATCGTCGGCGACCAGGATGTGCTGCTCGGCGAGATCGGCAATGCGCCTTCTATATCGGCGCTCCGCAATTCGCGGCGTGGAAGCATACCGATCTCTTCATCGACATTGTGCCTGGTCACGGCGGCATGTTCTCGCTCGACAATGGACGGGGAAAGCGGTTCCTGACGCGGTCGACTATCTGCGCCGTTCCGATGTGATTGTGCATCGGGCTGCTTGCTGTTTGTCCTGGCGCAACGAGCATCTCGCAAAGCCGACGCAACATGTCCGCTTGCAAACGCGGGCAAAGCGTCATGAAACGCAAACTCACCGACGACGCGACGATGGACGAAATAATGCACGATTTTCCAGCGGCCATCCGCGTCGTGCTCCAGCACGGCATGCTTTGCGTGGGCTGCCCGATCGCTTCATTCCACACCGTTTCCGACGCGGCACGGGAGCATCATCTAAACGAGGAACAACTCAGCAGCGATTTGCAGGCCGCAATCGAAAACACCGACTGAGGCTAGCTTTTCTCGATGCGGCCTTCCGCGATCAGCAGGAGCCGGTGAGGTTCGACCACGGTCACCTTCTGGCGCCCGCTTTTGACCAATCCCTGCTCTTCCCATGCCGAGAGCAGCCGGCTCACCGTATGGAGCGTCGTTCCCGTCATCTCGGCTATGTCCTGGCGTGAGATCGGGAAGTCTATCAGAATCCCTTCCTCGGTCTTCCTGCCCGTCTGCTTGACCAGCTTGAGCAGGGCATGGGCGACGCGCTGATCCACCTGCTCGGTCGACATCTCGATGACCCGGGTATGGGCGTCCTGCAACCTACTGCCGACGGTCTTGTAAGTGTTGGCACTGAAGCTCGGGAAATCCATTGCGAATGTCGGCCATAGCTGGCTTGGCCAGGCAAGAGCCACGCAGTCGACGGCAGCGATCGCATTTGCCGGATAGGTGGTGCGGCCCAGCGCGTGGGCGATACCCATCAACTCACCCGGACTGATGTAGCGCACAATAACCTCCTGGCCGTCAGGCATCGATCTCACGACGCGCACATGTCCGTCGAGCAGCAGGAAAAAGGAATGTGCTTCCTGCTCCTGCTCGAATACAGGTTGGTCCTTGGCAATCCGGAGCGATCTGGCCTGTCCGACTATGCGGTCGAGATCCGTGACGGCCACGCCCTCAAAGGCAGAAAGCCCGGCAATCAGCGAGCGATCGAGGTTAGCCAACTCTGTCCCCTCCCGAATCCGACTATCAGGCACCCAACCGGTCTGATCGAGAGTGTTCCCATGGCGACAGGCGGGCGGCAAGGGGCACGTGCATTGTGACGTGCATGCGCGACGCCGCATGGGAACCCAAGCGCAGTTTTTTTGCTCAAGAGTTTGCGCCAGCGCAAATCGCCAGATCGTCCGGCGGGGCACGGTCGATACCGTGACGAACTCAAGAAAGGACTTCCCTTATGAAACTGCCTCTGATTGCCGCGGCCATCGCCCTCCTTACCATAGCCGGCTCCGCAAATGCCGAAGAACACGTGGTGCAAATGCTGAACAAGGGAGAGAAAGGCTCGATGGTGTTCCAGCCTGCCTTTATCCGGGCGGTGCCTGGAGACACGATCAAGTTCGTGCCGACCGACAAGTCCCACAATGCCGAGATCATTAAGGGAATGATCCCGGACGGTGCTGAAGCGTTCAAGGGGAAAGCCAGTGAGGAAATAACGGTCACCCTTACCAAGGAAGGGGTCTACGGTGTCAAATGCGCTCCGCACTACGGCATGGGCATGGTTGCGCTGATCGTCGTCGGCAAGCCCGTCAATCTTGAGGCGGCGGAAGCCGTGAAGCAGATCGGAAAAGCCAAACCTGTATTCGCCGACCTGTTCGCCGAAGCAACCAAGGTCACTGCTAACTGACCTGGTCTTCATGGATGCCGCTCAGGTTCGCAATGTTCCGGAGCAGAGGCCGGACGGACCGGGGAGCGGTCTGTCCGGCCTGTTTTATTTGGCACTGCGCGCCGCGGCGTGCTTCGCTGCACAGCGTCTCCAAACCAGAAACCTGCGAAAGACATTGGATTTGCGCTAACGCAAAGACTTGGCCAGTACGCAGTTTATTCTGAGCCCATCAAGTAGCGATAGCCAAGGAGATGGAAATGCTCACGAGACGCGAAGCTTTGTTAGGATCTGTCCTTACCGCAGCCGCTGCCGCTGCCGTTGTCGCAATGCCGGCAGTGGCGAGCGCGAAGGAAGTCGCGGGATTGCCGCGCGAAAAGGTCACCCTGGTGGCGCCGCCATTTGTCCACGCTCACGAGCAGGTGGCCAAGGGCGGTCCAAAGGTCGTCGAATTCACCATGACCATCGAAGAAAAGCCGATCGTCATCGATGCCGATGGAACGCAGCTCAATGCCATGACCTATAATGGCTCAATTCCCGGCCCTCTGATGGTTGTGCATCAAGACGACTATATCGAGCTCACGCTAATCAACCCTGACACGAACACGCTTGCCCACAACATCGACTTCCACGCAGCTACCGGGGCTCTCGGCGGCGGCGGGCTGACGCTGATCAATCCCGGCGAGCAGGTCACGCTGCGCTTCAAGGCCACCCGCACCGGCACGTTCGTCTACCATTGCGCGCCCGGCGGCGCGATGATCCCGTGGCACGTCGTGTCGGGGATGAGCGGTGCGGTGATGATATTGCCTCGGGACGGCCTCAAGAACGACAAGGGCGACCCTATCCACTATGACCACATCTACTACATCGGCGAAAACGACTTCTACATCCCGCGCGACGAGCAGGGGAAATTCAAGAAGTACGACTCGGCCGGCGACAATTACGACGACACCGTCAAGGTCATGCGCGGGCTGATCCCGACCCATGTCGTGTTCAACGGCAAGGCAGGATCGCTGACCGGCGCGAACGCCATGAAGGCCAAGGTCGGCGAAACCGTTCTGATCGTCCATTCCCAAGCCAATCGCGATACCCGACCGCACCTGATCGGCGGTCATGGCGACTATGTCTGGGAACAGGGCAAATTCGCGAACCCGCCGTCCAAGGATCTGGAAACATGGTTCATCCGTGGCGGGTCGGCAGGTTCGGCACTCTACACCTTCCTGCAGCCGGGCATCTATGCCTATGTAAACCACAATCTGATCGAGGCAGTCGAACTCGGAGCGACCGCGCACTTCACGGTCGAAGGAACCTGGGACGACGATCTGATGATGCAGGTCGAAGCGCCCAAGGCCATTGCCTCGTAGACGGAGATCCGATCCTCGGTGCAACCCGTCGGCAAAGCCGAAGAGTTGCACTCGCGGCGGACTTGATGCCATGTCCTTCGATCCTGTCTTCACCTTCGGAACAATTGGAGCTGCCGCTCTGATAGGCCTAGGCATGAACCATGCGCTCGACAATTCCTTCGAGGTCCCGCCACCGGTAGCCATGAGCGACGTGGTGGTCCTCGGGCCCGGCAGTTTCGATCACCCACAGCCGGGAGAATTCCTCAAGAAGAACCACCCCGTCGCGGCGCCTGTCGCGCTGGAATCCATCAATGCTCCACTGGAGATCATGAAATACCAGGTGAGCCTGTCCGAGTATGAGCACTGCGTGGCGGACGGCGCCTGCAAGCCGGCCGACCCGCGCAAGATCGGCAACGTTCCGGTCACAGGCGTCAGCCACATCGATGCCGAAGCCTATGCGACGTGGCTTTCAGCCCGCACGGGCGAGACATGGCGGCTGCCGACGGACGTCGAGTGGGCGTATGCCGCCGGCGAACGGTTCCGGGGCGACATAGAGAGTGATGAAAGCGACCCGAACAACCCGGCGCTGCGCTGGCTCGCTCAATACCGCATCGAAACGGCGCTCGGACGCAAGCCGGATCCTGAACCAAGGGTCCAGGGGGACTTTGGTATCAACTCCAAGGGAGTGGCGGACGTTGCCGGCAACATCTGGGAATGGACGTCGACTTGCTACATCCATGCAACCATGGCCAGCGACGGCGTGGGCGTTGTGAGTTCGATAGACAATTGCGGAGTGCATGTTGTGGAAGGCTTCCACCGCACTTACATGTCGAACTTCATCCGCGACGGCAAGAGCGGCGGCTGCGCGGTTGGAACCCCGCCCGACAATCTGGGTTTCCGGCTGGTCCGCGATCGGCCCAGTCTTGTGCAAGCTACCCTTCGGCGCCTCGGATTATCCTGACAACATAGACAAGAGTCATGATGACATCGAAATCAGCTTTGACAGATCGGGCGCGCCCCGTCGCGGAACAGCCTTTGGACCATGCTGGCGTCGATCGGGGGTCAATTGGAAAACTAGTCCGCGAGTTCTATGCCAAGATCAGGAGCAACGAGCGGCTCGGGCCGATTTTCGCACGCGAGATCACCGGCGACTGGGAGCCCCACCTGGAGAAAATGACGGACTTCTGGAGTTCGGTCATCCTGAAAAGCGGCGACTATCACGGACGGCCGGTGCCGGCGCACCTCAAGCTCAAGGATGTTACCGAGGCCGACTTCGAGATCTGGCTGGCCCTGTTCGGCCGGACGGCAGCCGACCTCTTTGCCCCCGAAACGGCGGCGGTGTTTGTCGATCGCGCCGAACGGATAGCGACAAGCTTGAAGCTCGCGATGTTCTTTCGCCTCACCCCCGCCGCGACCGACGGCAGCCAATAGGCTGGTTTTGGCGAAACAGGGCCGGCACTTCAAAGGCCAGTGCCGGGTTTGATTTTGCGCAAGGAAATTGTCCTCGGAATTCGTAATTTCCTTGCATGGCTCTCAATCTCTTCGTCGGCACGATCGTCATAAGCCTGACGGTCCTGGTTCACACTTTTGGCCTGATGGCCGTTACCCATGCGATGGGGCACCTGGTCGCCAGATTTCGTATGCACGGACGCCGCAGCCGTATCGTCGCAATGATCAGCGTGGTGATGGGGCTCTTTGCCGTCATGACCGCGGAGGTCTGGCTCTGGGCGGGGTTATACAGGCTGCTTGATATCTTCGCCGATTTCGAAACCGCACTGTATTTTTCGACCATTACCTTTTCGACCGTCGGCTATGGCGACATCGTGCCCGCTCACGCGTGGCGTGTCCTGGCGGCGCTCGAGGGCGTGAACGGATTTCTGCTTATCGGCTGGTCGACCGCCTATCTTATTGCGGCAGGCACCCGCATCGGCCCGTTCAAGGCCGGCGAGCATTTCTGACACGAAGCGATATTTCAGACCGCTGCCGAATGCTTGGCTTTGCCGGCTTCGAAATATTTGTCGAACTTCGCCGCGATGCTTCTGACAAAGGGGCGACTTTCCGCCGGCACGACGAAACTGTCGCCATCAAGCTCGAGCAACCGCGCAGGATCATGGAGGGCTGTTGCACTTGCCTTGCTGAGAAGGCTTTGGCCGGCTTGGCCGAAGCGCTCCACCAGCTCGATCGCCGAGAAGGCGAAGTCACACATCAGCCGTTCGATTACCCAGCCGCGAACGCGGTCGTCGTCGGAAAGCTCGATACCCCGCACAGCGGACAGCCCTCCCGCTTCAACCATGCGTCCATATTCGCTGGTCGAAGGCATGTTCTGTGCATAGCCCTGCCGAAACTGGCTGATTGATGACGGCCCGAGCCCGATCAATGTTTCGCAGCGATCCTCCGTGTAGCCCTGAAAGTTCCGGCGCAGAGTTCCTGCGCGGGCTGCAAGCGCCAGGGCATCGCCCGGTTTGGCGAAATGGTCGAGGCCGATTGCTTCGTATCCCCGGTCCACGATCGCCCGTGCCGCCAGTTGCGATTGAGCAAACCGCTCCGCGGGACCTGGCAGCCACGCCTCGTCGATCATCGTTTGGTGTTTCTTGAACCAGGGCACATGCGCGTAGCCGAAGAGTGCCATTCTGTCCGGTTCCAGAGTCAGCGCCTGCGCCACGGTGGAACAGACACTCTCCCTGGTCTGATGCGGCAACCCGTAAAGCAGGTCCAGATTGACCGATTCGACGCCGCGCGAACGAACGCCGTCGACGACCGCCTTGGTCTGCAGGAAGCTTTGCTCGCGGTTGATCGCTTTCTGCACTTTCGGTTCGAAATCCTGCACGCCGAGACTCGCTCGCGTCATGCCTATTTCGGCGAGCGCATCGAGGCGTGCTTCGTCCATATCATTGGGTTCGATTTCGACGCTGATCTTGGCGTCGGGAAGAAAATCGAAGCTGTTACGCAAGACGGTTGCCAGCGCAACCATGTCGTCTGGCTTGAGCATCGTCGGCGAACCACCGCCGAAATGAACTGCCCGCACGCGACCTTTGCCTGCGACAAGACTGGCGACTGTGACGATCTCGGCATGCAGTGAGCGGAGATAGATCCTCACCGGTTCATAGTGGCGGGTCTGCTTCGTATGGCAGGCACAGAACCAGCAAAGCTTATCGCAGTAGGGAATGTGCAAATAGAGCGAGATCTCGTCACCGCTGTCGAGTGCCTGCATCCAGCCACGACAAACGGCGGCATCAACGCCTGGATGGAAATGCGGCGCGGTCGGGTAGCTGGTATAGCGTGGAACGTTCTCACCGAGCCTGGCAACGAATTCTGGCCGCATGTCGCTATCCGATCCTCTTTGCATGCGCGACACTGGTCACTTTGGTCGCCGGCGGCCTTGATTTCGGTCAAGGCCTCGCAGACAAACTGCCGCAAGGCTTTTTTCTCCGCCGATGCTACGTTGCCGGCACATGGAACCCATTGGACGATCAAGATGACGGTGCGCCAGGACGTTCACAGTGCCGGCATTCCAGTGCTTTGCCAGTCGTGCGAGGCACGGCATCGCGGCGTTTGCGGCGCACTCGATCCCGAGCAATTGGTGGGGCTCGCCAAGACCTCGTCCAAACAACAGGTCAAACCGGGCATGGAGTTGATCGGTGACGCAGAGACCGTCGACTGCTATTCCAATGTGCTTTCCGGCGTGGTGAAGCTCACCAAGAGCCTTTCGGATGGACGCCAGCAGATTGTTGGCCTGCAGTTCGCTCCCGATTTCCTGGGCAGGCCCTTCAAGGCGGAAAGTGCGATCAACGCCGAGGCCGCAACCACCGTTTCCTTGTGTTCGTTTCCGAAGGCCGCCATCGAGCGCATGATGAAGGAATCGCCAGAGCTCGAGCATCGTCTCTTCAAGCAGACGCTCAATGAACTGGACGAAGCACGCGACTGGATGGTGACGCTGGGGCGCAAGAGTGCATCGGAAAAGGTGGCGAGCTTTCTCCTGATGATCGCCAAAAATATCGATCCCGCAGTTGACGCGGCGGCCGAGTCGACAAGCTTTGACCTGCCGCTGACACGCGCCGACATCGCCGATTTCCTCGGCTTGACGATCGAGACGGTCAGCCGCCAACTGACCAGGCTGCGAACAGACAGCGTAATTCGGATCGACAACAACCGGCACGTGACTGTGGAGAACATGAGCCGGCTGGAACGCCGCTCCGGCGCCTAACCGGCATCGACGACCCCGATCAGCGGCAGGACGTGCTCGCGTTCGAAGGCGATATGCCGGCGCAAGCCTTCGAAGAAGCCACGCAACATGAAGCCGATAGCCTCGGCATTCTCGACTGTCTCGCCATGGCCGATGGCCAGCAGGATTTCAGTCACCTCGCCGGCAAAGCATTCGTCCTCGACATGTTCGGCACGCAATCGACGAATTGAAGCACGGTTGGCATCGCTGCTGGTCGAAGCAGCCTCGTAGACCGGAAAGATGACCGTCTCTTCGTATTGGTGAACGTTGCGTAATAGCGGAACGATCGCATTGGCTGCAGCCAGACATGACAGGCAATCGACCCTGGGCAGGGTGTCGGCTATTCTTTCCAAGGCATCGCAGAGCTGCAGCTTTTCCTGATGCGCACGTTTCATCAGCGTCGCCGGGACCGCTTCTCTGTCAGATCGAACTGTCAGTATCGAGCCGTCGCGGCTCGTTTCGAACAGCGTCGATCCCGGCTCCCTCTCCCTGTTCAATAACAGTCTCCTGATCGTTTGCGCGAGCAACGCTGCCCAATCCAAAAACAAATGGCTTTGACATGGATCAAGGCGGCGACAACGCGACTGCTGAATTGGTGTCAAGCGGATTGGCGTCCGCGCATCGGTATCGGAGGTCGGGGACAGGTCATGAAGTTCGGCACGCAAATCTTCGCTTTGGGCCTGTTCACATTCGGGGCTCTTGTGGCAGCCGGGTTCGGTGCGGACGAGCCATTCCGGCAGCATATGTGGGTGCTGTTTTTTGTGCTGCTCGGCTTTGTCGCCATCCTCATCCGCAACACGAATTTCAAGGTCGCCGCTCCGATCGACCCGTCCGCCTATATGGATGGGCCAATCCGCTATGGCGCCATCGCCACCATGTTCTGGGGTGTCGTCGGTATGCTGGTCGGCGTCGTCATTGCGTTGCAGCTTGCCTACCCCGATCTCAACATTCAGCCCTGGTTCAACTTCGGCCGTCTGCGGCCATTGCATACGTCGGGCGTCGTCTTCGCCTTCGGCGGCAATGCGCTGCTCTGCACGTCCCTCTATGTCGTCCAGCGCACCTGCCGCGCCCGCCTATTCGGCGGCGATCTCGGTTGGTTCGTGTTTTGGGGCTACCAGCTCTTCATCGTTATGGCCGCGACCGGCTACCTGCTCGGCATCACCGAGAGCCGCGAATACGCCGAGCCCGAATGGTATGTGGATATCTGGCTGACCATCGTCTGGGTCGCCTATCTGATCCTGTTCCTGGGCACGATCCTGAAACGCAAGGAGCCGCATATCTACGTCGCCAACTGGTTTTACCTCTCCTTCATCGTCACCATCGCGATGCTGCATGTGGTCAACAACCTGTCGATGCCGGCCTCATTCCTGGGATCCAAGAGCTACTCCGCCTTTTCCGGTGTCCAGGACGCCCTGACGCAATGGTGGTACGGCCACAATGCCGTTGGCTTCTTCCTGACCGCCGGCTTCCTAGGCATGATGTATTATTTCGTGCCCAAGCAGGCAAACAGGCCGGTCTATTCCTACCGCCTGTCGATCGTCCATTTCTGGGCAATCATCTTTCTCTACATCTGGGCCGGACCGCATCACCTGCACTACACCGCCCTGCCCGATTGGGCGCAGACGCTCGGCATGGTGTTTTCGA